>DATDIC010000427.1:0-8627 GCA_036521275.1 Acetobacteraceae bacterium | reverse complement strand
CGCCGCAGGATCACGCGTGGCGACGATATGGTCCATGCGCTCGACCAGCATCGGGAACGCGCCGCCCAGGTTCACGACCTGGAAGCTCGCGCCGGGGAATTGCGTCTCCAGCCCGGCATGCACCAGGCTCAGCGTGGCATGACTGATGCCGTTGTGCAGATCGAGGGTAGAGGCGCGGTGCATGGCCAGGTCGTCATACGCATGCGGGGCCAGCGGTTCGTCGTGACGCAGCCCCGGGTGGATCATCAGATGCGCGCCCAATCGGCTGGCAGCCGCCAGCACCGGGCGCATCCGCTGCATCAGCGCCAGGCTGAGGAAATAGTTGCTGGGCAGGATGGCGCCACGCAGGCCCAGCCCTCCGCACGCCCGCTCCAGCTCCGCCACCGCGCCCTCGATATCGGCCAAGGGCAGCCCCGCCAGCGCGGTGAATCGCGTCGGATGCGCCGCACACACGGCGGCCAATTCATCGTTCACGTCGCGCACCAGCGGGATGGCCTCGGCCGGCGGCAGCACATCGGGCCCCAGGGCACCCGGAAACGTAATGAGCTGGTGATCGATGCCCTGCGCATCCATCCAAGCCAACCGCGCCCCGAGATCGACGAACCCGCCGCGCAACGGAAACCGGCTGGTGGGCGTCACCATGAACCGCTGCCCTCCCGCCGGCTCGACGCGCGGCACCCCCTCGCGCCGCGCGAGCGCCGCGAACAGGGTCTCGCCGTAGTAATGCGCGTGCATATCGATGCGCTGCATGTCGCGCACACTAAAGCAAACCGATCCCACACCAACCCGCCCTGATGCTGACCCCTTCCGTCACGCCGCTCCAGACCACATCGAGGATGACCCACCCCCGTCATTCCCGCGAAAGCGGGAATCCAGCCGCTGGCCCTCGCCTTCCCGCTTCCGCGTATATGACGCTTCGAGAGTCTCCCCCCCGGCGCACTCTGCCATCATGCTGATGAGATTGCTCGCGAAACATAAGCTGGAGCAGTTCACCCCCGCGTTGAAACCGCTCTACCCCGGCGACTGCGAAACGGCCCTCTTGCGATAGTCGAAAGCCGCATCCAGCCGGCTGCGCAAATACCCGCCGCACGTCACCGGCGGATAATGCGCCGCCTCCCCCGGCCGAGTGACCGGCGCGATCACCGTGTCGCGGTTGGGATCGACGAACAGCGCCGTCGAATACCGCGCCCGCCCGGAGCGATTGATCACCCGATGCGGGGTGGAGCGGAAACGGTCATTGCTCCACCGCGCCAACAGATCGCCGACATTCACCACGAAACTTCCGGCGATCGGCGGCGCAGCCAGCCATTCGCCAGACCGGTCCTGCACCTGCAACCCACCCGCGTCATCCTGATACAACAGCGTCAGGCAGCCATAATCGGTATGACTGGAAACCCCGAAGCGCTCCGCCTGCGGGTCCGGTGATTGCGCCGGATAGTAAATGATCGACCCGCGGCTGATCGGCCGATCGATCGTGCGCACAAAGCTTTCGGGATCGACGTCCAGGGCAGTGGCCACGGCGCGCAGCAGCGACCATCCCACCGCATTGCCCGCCAAGAAAAAATCGGTCAGCACCTCGCGCATCCCCGGCAGGAAGTCCGGCCACCGATTGGGCGGAATGCCGTCCGCGCCCGGCGAATCCAGGCCCCAGATGAAGCTCTCCTTCAGGTCCGGCTGCGCCGTCTCGGTCATCTTTGCCTCACCCACGCGGATGAAGCCGCGATGCCCGGCATTCACCGCGACGCCTGCCTTTTCGGCGGCCGAGGCAGCGAAGAAACGGTGCGAAGTATCAAATACTTGCGCAATCAGCGTCTGAGGAATCCCGCAGTTCTGGACGTAGAAGAAGCCGATGCCCTCCGCCGCGCGCAGCATCTCGGCGCCGACGGCCCGATACGCCGCGCCGCCCTGTGCCAGCCCCGCAACGTCGATGACAGGAATCGCCGAGACATCGACATGCCGTGCATCCGCAGTGTCCAACGCCGCCTCCTGCACATCTGCTGCGCATCCAAAGAGTTGCATAGCCGATACCGCGCGGCAAACCAACATGCCGGGATGGCAGGTCATGTGACGGAGAACTCGAAATGGCAATTCCCGCTGGAACCGGCAGACAGGTGGCTGTCGTGCTGTACGTGGTGACAATGGCAGCCGTCATAGTCGGTGTAGATTTTGCATTCTTCAGAAACCGCCTCTGGGAACGGCTCCTGGTGAACATCGGCATTGTTTTGGTGTTCGCAGCTTTCTACCTGCGCTTCGTCAGGCATCCATGACGAGCCATCGCCTGCCCGCGGGCACGGCCGCTTCAACCAAGCCAGCCGCGCACCACCACCCGCATGGCGCTCAACCTTCAGGACATCCGCTCGACCCATTGCGCGCGCGACGGGCCAGGCTCGAACGGATCGCCGAAATACTGCGTCTCCCGAGCCACCTTCCCGTCCAGGAACTCCATGATGCTCACGGTATAAGACGGCTGCCCGTCATAGGTCAGCACATATTCCGTCACCCACAGCTCGCCCGCGCCGATTATCCGCCGCACCGCAAAGCGCTTCCGGTTCGGCTGCGCGGTGCGAGACAACTGGATCTGCCGCCGCCCGCGGATGCGCTCGCCCGATTGCGGATATTCCAGCACCGCATCCTCCCGGTAGATCTGGTGCTCCCGTTCGAAATCATTCGCATCAGAGGCAGCCCAGTGGCGATCCAGGGCCGCTCGGATCTCTTGGTCTCCCATATCAAATCTCCTGACCACCGCCGTCGGATGTGGAGCCCCGTCGCACCACTCTACCCCGATGCCAGGGAATGTCATCTCCGCCCGGCCGGGCGCATTGACGCCGACCCAACCAAGCCCCATCCTGCATCTGATCAGATATCAACTCGCAAAGCGGCACCAGCCGATGATCAGACTGCGTCTCTGCGAAAACATGCGAGCATTCGGCTACGCACCGTTCTACTACGCCCTCTCTCAGGGATACTTCCAACAGGCCGGCCTCGACATCACGCTGATTACCTCGCCAGACGCAAGCCAGACCGGCAGCATGCTGCTCCACGGCAAGGCCGACATATCCTGGGGCGGCCCCATGCGCGTGATGCTGCATCACCAGGCGGATCCCCACTGCCCGCTCGTCTGCTTCACGCAGATCGTTGCGCGCGATCCCTTCGTGCTGCTGGGCCGCACGCCACGCCCGCAATTCCGCTTCTCCGACCTGCAGGACCTGCGCGTCGCCGTCGCCACCGAAGTCCCCACCCCGTGGCTGATGTTCCAGGACGACCTCGCCCGCGCCGGCTGCGACCCATCGCAACTGCGCCGCGTGCCAACCCCAACCATGGCGCAGGGTGCCGCGGCGCTGCTGGCCGGCACCGCCGACGCCGCGCAGGTCTTCGAACCATTCGTCGATGAGCTGTGCGCCGCCGGCTGCCACGTCTGGCATCGCTTCTCGACGCGCGGCGACATCGCCTACACCACCTTCTACGCCCAACGAGACGTCGTCATGCACCAACGCGAGATGTGCCGCCGCCTGGTGCGCGGCATGGCGGCAGCGCAAGCCCAGTTTCATATCACCCCACCCCAGCACGCCGCCACCGCAATCGCCAGCTTCTTCCCCGACTGGCCGGCGACGAAGCTCGCTCGCATGCTGGCAAGTTACCGCCAGGCCGGCCTCTGGGCAGCAACGCCAGAGCTGCCCTTGTCCGCCTTCCTGCGACTGAAGGCGGCGCTCGTGTCGGGCGGACTGATCACCCACGATTTTCCATTCGACCTGATCGTCGATCCCGGCCTGAGCCGGAACCAGCCCGTGTGAAACCACCACAGGAGCGCCCGCAATGGATCGCGTGCCCAGCATCGATCTGACCCCATTCCGCCTAGGCACCGACCGCCAGCCGATAATCGACGCCGTGCGCGCAGCCTGCGAACAGATCGGTTTCCTGGTGATTTCCGGCCACGGCATCGATCAGCCATTGCTGGCCGAGGCGTTCGCGCAATCGCGCGCCTTCTTCGACCAGCCCCTGTCGGACAAGCGCCGCGCCGCCCCGCCGATCGCCCGCCGCCAACGCGGCTATCACGAAATCGCCAGCCGCAACCTGGGCAAAACCATGGGCGCCGACGTCCCGCCCGATCTGCGCGAGAGTTTCTTCTTCGGCCCCATCGACGATCACCGCGCGCATTACGCCGACATGCCCGAAGCCACCGAAAGCTACGCGCCCAACGTCCTGCCCGACGCGCCCCCCGGTTTCACCCCCACCATGATCGCGCTGTACCGCAGCTTCGAGCATCTGTCCCAGGACCTGCTGCGCATCTTCGCCTGCGCGCTGCAACTGCCGGAGCTGTGGTTCGCCGACAAGATCGACCGCCATTTCAGCATCATGTCGACGCACCACTATCCGCCGCTCACCGAACAGCCGCGACCGGGCCAGTTGCGCACCGGCGCGCACACCGATTTCGGCGCCATGACCATCCTGGCAATGACCGACGCCGCCGGCGGCCTCGAAGTGCTGCTGCCGGATGGCACCTGGTCCAGCGTCGTTGCCGGACCGCAGCAACTCGTCGTCAATCTGGGCGACATGATGGCGCGCTGGACCAACCGGCGCTGGGCCTCCACCGTGCACCGCGTGGTCAACCCCCCGGTGATCAACCTTGCCGAAAGCCGGCGACAATCGATCGGCTACTTCATGCATCCGAACGACGACGCGCCGATCGCCTGCATCCCAACCTGCCGGGCAGAAAACAACCCGCCGTGGTTCCCGGAAACCACCGCCGGCCGCCATATCCGCAAGAAGATAGCGCAAAGCCACAAGGCCGCATGACCCGCGGAACCAGCAGTCGATGCAGGATGCCAACGTGACCAAGTCGGCGACGACCGCGCAAACCAGCCAACCGGTACCCGCCTTTTCCAAGGCCGGTTTCGCGTACGATGCATTGCGCCGAAAGATCCTGCACGGCGTCTACAAGCCCGGCGACAGGCTGCGCCTGGCGCAATTGGCGCGCGAGCTCAATCTGAGCGAAATGCCCGTGCGCGAGGCACTGCGCCTGCTGCAGAAGGACGGCTTGGTAACGATGCATCTGCATCGCGGCGCCGAGGTCGCCACCCTGTCCTATCAGCGCGGCCAGGACGTCACCGAGGCGCGCATGACCCTCGAAAAGGCCGCCGCGCTCGCCGCCCTGCCGCTGCACGATGCCGCCTCCCTGGCCGAGCTCGCGCGGCTGCTCGGCACCATGGAACGCGCCGCCAGCCGGCCCGTGCGGTTCGCGCTGCAGAACCGCGCCTTCTGGACCGCCCTGCTGGCGCCTTGTCCCAACCGCGTCATGCATGACCTGATCCAGGAATTGTGGGACCAGGTCTGGCAGGCCTCGTCGACCTCGGTGTTCGCCGTGATGCCGCATCGCGTGCAGGAAACCGTGGCCGAGAACCGCGCCATCCTGTCGTTCATGATGGATCGCAACGCCACCCGCCTGCGCAGCGCGATGGACCGCCGCCGGCGCAAAACCATCGCCGCGTGGCAGCAGGCGGTCCGCCAGGCGGCAATGGTTTCATCGCCAACGCAACGCAAGCCCGCGCCGCAAAAGATCTAACCCCAACCCGCATTCACGCCGCCCTCCCGTCACACCCGTCCCCTTCCGTCGCGGCCGGCCCCTTCCGTCATGGCCGGGCTTGTCCCGGCCACCCACGTCTTCCTCCCACCCCGCCGCTCGTTCGCTTCACCCTCCTCCGGGCAACACCGGCCGGATGACTTCACCCTCAACGCGGTCAGGCTGGCGGATGACAAGCATGCCAGTGCCGCGCGATGTCCAGCCGCCGGCAGATCCAAACGCCGGCCAGGCTCTGCGCGTACTCCAGGAAGCGCTCCAGCGCGACCGCACGGCCGGGATGGCCCGTCAGACGCATGTGCAGCCCGACCGACATCATCTTCGGCGTCTCGGCACCCTCGCGGTACAGCAAGTCGAGCGCATCCTTCAGGAACGCGAAGAAATCATCCGCGGTGGCCAGGGCGCCGCGGATGAAGCGCGCATCGTTGTTCACCAGCGTGTACGGCACCACCAGGTGCGGCGTCTCGCCCACCCGCGTCCAATACGGCAACTCGTCGTTATATGCATCCGAGTCGTACAGGAACCCGCCATGGTCCACCAACAGCCGACGCGTGTTCACGCTCGGCGCGTAACGGCAATACCAGCCAGGCGGCGGCGCACCGGTCAGACGCGTCAGGATCGCCACCGCCTCGGCAATCTCCCGGCGCTCCTCCGCTTCCGTCAGCTCGGCATGCCTGATCCAGCGTCGCCCGTGACAGCAGATATCCAACCCGGCCGCCTCGATGGCACCCACAAGCTCCGGGTTGCGTTCCAGCGCCACCGCGCAGGCGAACATCGTCGCCGGTACGGCGTGTTCACGCAGGATGCGCAGCAGCCGCCAGACGCCGACGCGGCTGCCATACTCGAACATCGATTCCGCCGCCAGGTCTCGCGTCTGCATGCCGCCGCTGGCATCGATCAGTCCGGTTTCGCTGCTCCCGTCTCCATCCGGCACGGAAGGCTCGCTGCCTTCCTCGTAGTTCAGCACAATGTTCAGCGCGACGCGCGCACCGCCCGGCCAGCGCGGGTTCGGCGGATGACAGCCATAACCAACGAAATCACGAGCAAGGCCCTGGCGCATGATATCTCCCGACTGACCGCTGCGAAGCAAATCTGCCGGCGATCAACGCAGCCGGCCATCCTTCATTGTTGCGCCGGCAACCGCACCCCGCCCGGCCCGATCAGCCCAGGATACGGTGCCTTGAACTTGTAAATGGTCCCGCTCACCGCCCCCTCCATGTAGATATACTGGTTGTTCTCGCCCCCGAACGCGAAGTTCGTGGCCGCCGCATCGCCGTTCGGCAGCGGCACGTAGCCAATGATGAACCCGCGCGGATCATATTCGATGATCCCGCCGATCCCGCACGCCGCCCATAAATCGCCATGCACGTCGTAATGAATGCCGTCCGGCCCGCCATTGCCGGGATTGTAGCTCCCCGCCGTGGCGAAGAAGAACGTCGTATGCGACGGATCATTGGCGCATTGCGTACAGGCCGGGTTCGGCCCCCTCAGGAACGAATAATACAGCATCCGGTTGGACGCATAATCCGCCACCGCCAGCGTCCCATCGTCCGGCGAAACCGCAACTCCGTTCGGAAAACTTCCCGTTGAAATAATCCGCCGCAGCACGCCGTCCTTGGAATATTGATACACCGCGCCACCCTGGTCGGTGGCATCCGGCCCGGGCCCCGTGCCCCACGGATCGGTGAAAAACAGATTGCCCTCGGCATCGAAATCCAGGTCGTTCGGCCCCTTGAATAGCTGGTTGTGGAACGTGCTGACCAGCGACGATACCTTCTTCGTCCCCGGATCATAGACAAGGATACCAAGATGGCGCGTGGTGACGTACAGCTTGCCGTCGTGCCAGCGCGTCCCCTGCGGCTCGCATGCCGGCCCAGGAGCACCCGCCGGCGGGTCGCAATTGAACCCCGGAACCAGCTTCCCGTCGGGCGTCAGATACGACACCCATCCGCTGCCGATCGCCACGAACCAGAAGTTTCCATCGGTATCGAACGCCCCGCCCTCAAGGAACTTGCCCTGCGGCTGGTCATGGATGTCCGCGAACAGCGTAACCGGCCCAATGCCTGGCGGCGGCGGCAGCCCCCAGGGCTGAACCTGCTCGGGCGAAGGCGCCCCCGCCAGCGGCGGCTTCGGCACCGTTTGGTCCTGCGCCGACGCACTGTGCGCAATCACCATGGAACCCACGAACGCAACCGAAAGCACGCCGGCGAAGCCTGTCAGTTTCAATGTCATGGCCGGTTCCTCCCTTCGCTGTGTCCGCGCCTGCTCACCCGGCGCGCGATCTTCGAATGTTGATTATTTAATCAATTACAACCCCCGCCTGCACCACTGTCAACCTCCCATCCCGCCTCACCGCGTAGCGGAAGAAGCAGCGATACCAATGTGCCCGCGCCTCCCTCACCCCACCCCCGCACCATCCTTCCCCCCACACCATCCTTCCCCTCTCCCCCGCTCTTGCGGGGGAGAGGCCGGGTGAGGGGGCGCACGGCCGCCGCGACCGTGCCAGCCGCGCAGACACCGTAAGATGCGCCCGCGCGCTGCCATCGATTTCGTCCTGGGCCAATTATGTGGTTCAGGGTGTCGAAGAACTCCACCAAGACAAGCTGGCGAAACTGCCCGAGCTGAAATACAGCTCCGTCACCGATGCTGCCGCCGTGCTTGGCGGCGTCCCGGCGTCAGTTCGACACTCTCATCGACCGGATGGAGTCCGACCTGGACAGCGCGATTGCCGAGCTCTCCGCCACTCTCGCCCGCATGGATGCAACCGCGTGACCGACTGGTTCGACCGTCTTGCCCGTCTCGCCGCGCTCAGTGAACGCGTCACCGCCCTCACCGACGGCGTGAAGTCACTCGCGAAACGCGTAGAAGACCATCAAACCCGTCTCGTACGCCTCGAAACCGTCATCGAAATCGTCCGCCCGGACAGCGCCTGGCGCACACCCAGCCCACCGACGAGCCACCCCTTGTCCGGTAACTCTTCCCTAACCCGCATCCCTTATCCGGCGCTCCCATGCTCGTGCACAGCGCCCTCACCGAAAAGATCATCGGCTTG
>DATDIC010000426.1:0-2296 GCA_036521275.1 Acetobacteraceae bacterium | reverse complement strand
CGTCGGACCGCACCGTTGCTCCCGAACAGGAGCCGAAACTCCGCCTCCGCCATAATCTGCCGGTGGAGACCTGGGTTGCCGGGTGCACGGTGCTGCTATGGATCGCGCTGGCCATCGCCTCGCCGTATTTCCTGACCACCGGCAACATCTTCAACATCATGCGCCAGGTCTCCGTAGACGCGATCATCGCGTATGGAGAGCTGTTCACGATAATCACTGCCGGCATCGACCTGTCGGTGGGATCAGTCGCCGGCCTCACCGGGGTGGTGTTCGCGATGTCGCTGGCGGGCGGCATGAACGTGTTCGCCGCGATTGTGCTGGTGCTGCTGCTGGGCGCGTTGATCGGGGTGGTGAACGGGCTGGCGATCGACCGGCTGGGCATCCCGGCCTTCATCGTCACGCTGGCCGGCCTGCAAGGGTTCCGCGGCCTGACCATGCTGGTTTCCGGCGGCATGACCGTGTCCGGCATACCACCCTCCTTGGGCCTGGTGGCGAACACCTCGGTGCTCGGCATCCCGACCATGTTCGTGATCATGCTGGGCTTCGCCGTGGTGTCGCAGTACCTGCTCGGGGCGACGCGGCTCGGGCGGTACATGTACGCGCTCGGCAGCAATATCGAGGCGGCGCGGCGGGTCGGCATCAATGTCACGAAGGTGACGCTGGTGGCGTACGGACTGGCGGCGGTGTTCGCGACCGTGTCGGGAATGCTGCTGGTGGCGCGGCTGACCATGGGCAACCCGAACGCCGGCTACGGGTCTGAGCTGCAGGCGATCGCCGCTGCGGTGGTGGGCGGTGCCAGCCTGTTCGGCGGACGCGGCACGGTCGTGGGATGCTTCATCGGCGCGGTGCTGTTCACCACTATCGGCAATGGCGCCAATCTGCTGGGAGTGAACTCGTTCTGGCAGATGGTGATCGAGGGACTGCTGATTGCCGGGGTGGTATATCTGGACAATCTGCAGAAGCGCCGGACGCACGGGCAGTAAAGCGGATCGGCTACCTTCCGAACACCACGACGCTCTCCAGCCGCGCAGACCACAGGAACTGGTCAATCGGGGTTGCCGCCAGCACACGGTACCCTGCCGTTTGCAGAAGGCGCGCATCACGCCCCAGCGTGGCGGGGTTGCAGCTCACATAAATTACGCGGCTGCAGTTTGCCGCTGCCATGGCCGGCATCTGCGCCGCGGCGCCGCCATGCGGCGGGTCCAGCACCACGACGGCCGATCCGGCAAGTTCCGCCGGCAACAAAGGTTGCCTGTTGAGATCGCGCTGCTGCACCTCGACGCGGTGTGCCAGCGGTGCGCGACGCGCAGCGGATCGCAAGGCCGTCGCGGCATCTTCATTGCCCTCCCACGCAGCGACATTGGCATGCTGTGCCAGCGCAAATGTCAGCGTGCCGCAGCCGGCAAAAAGCTCGGTTATACGGGCTCGGGACGGCATCGGATCCGGCAGTCCCGATAGCACTGCGGTCACGATCGCCGCCTCTCCCGCCGCCGAGCCCTGCAGGAAGGCACCCGCAGGCGGTGTGACGGTTACGCCCGAAAGGGTGACGACCGGCGGGCGGAAGACGCACACCGGCTCCGGATCTGCGTCGCGTTCCGCCCAGGAGATGCGTGGCAGATCATGCGCGCGGGCGAACGCGATCAGCGCGGCACGGTCGGATCGGGTGAGGGAACGATCGGTGCGCAGCAGCAGATCGGCGCCGGAATCGAGCAGGTTCACCGCCACCGATCCTGCGGCGCGCAGTCCGCTTATGTCTTGCAACAGGTCGCGCAACGGCTGGATCAGCGCGACAAGTTCCGGTTGCAGCACCATGCAAGTTGCGAGATCGACTATCATCGCATCACGGTGCCGGTGTAGCCCGATGAGAGGCTTGCCGCGTGTGCGCCGGACCGCCAGATCCATGCGGCGGCGTGCACCGGGTGGGGTCGATTGCAGGGGCGCCAGCACAGCAGCCAGGTCGGCGTGCGTGCCGGGTCCCGCCGCTCGATGGAGCGCATTGCGCAGCAGGCCGGATTTCCATTCCTGATACGCAGCCGCTTCCCAATGTTGCAGGACACAACCGCCGCACGCGCCAAAATGAGGGCAGGGTGGCGTGATCCGATCCGGATGAGGCTCCAGCAGCGCATCCAGGATTGCTGCCCAACCACCAGCACGCGGCGCCACAAGTCGGGCGCGGACCAGTTCGCCAGGCAGGGTCAGCGGGACGAAGACGGCCCGGCCATCCGGCAGCACGCCGATACCGTCGCCCTCGGCGCCGATCCGGTCGATGCGTACCGTTACCGGCTCAGCCGCCGAA
>DATDIC010000425.1:0-5204 GCA_036521275.1 Acetobacteraceae bacterium | reverse complement strand
CGGAAGCGCTGGAACTGATCCGCCACGATACCGCCCATGTGCTCGCGGAGGCGGTGCAGTCGCTCTACCCCGGCACCCAGGTTACCATCGGACCGCCGATCGAGAACGGCTTCTACTACGATTTCGCCCGCAACCAGCCCTTCACCCCGGAAGACTTCCCGGCCATCGAAGCCCGCATGCGCGAGATCATTGCCCGCGGCGCCCCGTTTCGCCGCAGCGTGATGGAGCGCGAAGCGGCCATCGAGTTCTTTCGCGACAAGGGCGAGAAATACAAGGCGGAGATCATCCAGGACCTGCCGCGCAACGAGACAATCAGCCTCTATTCCCAGGGCGACTGGATCGACCTCTGCCGCGGCCCGCACATGCGCAGCACCGCCGATGTCGGCCCAGCCTTCAAGTTGATGAAGGTAGCCGGCGCTTACTGGCGCGGCGATCATCGCAACGCCATGCTGTCGCGCATCTACGGCACGGCGTGGCGCGACCAGAAGGAGCTGGACGCCTACCTTCACATGCTGGAAGAGGCGGAGCGCCGCGACCATCGTCGCATCGGCAAGGAGATGGACCTGTTCCATTTCCAGGAAGAAGCCGCCGGCAGCGTGTTCTGGCACCCGAAGGGCTGGCGCCTTTATCGCCGCGCCGAATCCTACATGCGCCGGCGACTGGACGCCGCCGGCTACCAGGAGATCCGCACCCCGCAGCTCGTCGATCGCGTCCTGTGGGAGGCCTCCGGCCACTGGGAAAAATACCGCGAGCACATGTTCATCGCCCGCGTCGAGGACGAGGAGAAAACCCTCGCCCTGAAGCCGATGAACTGCCCCTGCCACGTGCAGGTCTTCCGCCAGGGCATCCGCTCCTACCGGGAGCTGCCGCTGCGCCTGGCGGAGTTCGGCTCCTGCCACCGTTACGAACCGTCCGGCGCCCTGCATGGGTTGATGCGGGTGCGCGCCTTCACCCAGGACGATGCCCACATCTTCTGCACCGAAGCCCAGATCGCCGGAGAAACCGCCCGATTCGTAGATCTTCTGCGCTCGATCTACGCCGATTTCGGCGTCCCTGAGGTGCATATCCGCTTCTCCGACCGCCCCCCCGTACGCGCCGGAGACGACGCCGTCTGGGACCGCGCTGAAGGCGCGTTGCGGGAAGCCTGCGCCACCGCCGGCGTCGATTACGAGCTCAATCCCGGCGACGGCGCCTTCTACGGCCCCAAGCTGGACTTCCACCTGCGTGACGCGATCGGCCGCGACTGGCAGTGCGGCACGCTCCAGGTGGATTTCGTCCTCCCCGAACGCCTGGACGCCGAATATGTGGGTGAGGACGGCGCCCGCCACCGCCCCGTCATGCTGCACCGCGCCATCCTGGGCAGCTTCGAACGCTTTCTCGGCGTGCTGATCGAGCACTATGCCGGCCGTTTCCCGCTCTGGCTCGCCCCGGTGCAGGTGGTGGTCGCCACGATCGTCTCGGATGCCGACGACTACGCGCGGCAGGCCGCCGATGCGTTCCGCCGTGCCGGGCTGGAGGTTGCGCTCGACCTGTCGAACCAGAAGATCAACGCCAAGGTGCGCGAGCACTCGCTGGCCCATGTCCCGGTCCTGGCCGTCGTCGGCCGTCGGGAGGCGGAAAACCGCACGGTCGCCCTGCGCCGGCTTGGCACGGATGGACAGCCGGTCCTATCGCTGGACCAGGCCGTCGCCGATCTTGCGATCGAGGCCATGCCTCCCGATCTCAGGAATGCCAGCCGGACGGATTGAGCTTGTCGGACGCGACTCCTCTTGATCCGACCGCCCCCGATCGGCCAAACTGTAGCCGGCCGTAACGGACCAAACAGCAACAGGAGAATACCATAGCAAGAGGACCAATGCCCGCCCCGCCGACACGCGACGGGCCCCGCGTAAACGAGGAGATCCGGGCGCAGCAGGTGCGGCTGATAGATCAGGACGGCGAGATGCAGGGTGTCATGAGCGCCCGCGAGGCCCAGCAAAAGGCTTATGCCGTCGGGCTGGACCTGCTCGAGATCAGCCCCAACGCCGATCCGCCGGTGGTGAAGATTCTCGATTTCGGCAAGTTCAAATACGAACAGCAGAAAAAGAAGAACGAAGCCAGAAAAAAGCAGAAAGTCATCGAGATCAAGGAGATCAAGGTTCGCCCAAACATCGATGAGAACGACTATCAGGTGAAAATGCGCGCCATGAAGTCGTTCATCGAGGAAGGCGACAAGGTCAAGGTGACGCTGCGCTTCCGCGGCCGCGAAATGGCCCACCAGGAAATCGGCGTCCGCGTGCTGGAGCGCATCCGCTCGGAGATGGATCTTCTCTCCAAGGTGGAGCAGATGCCCCGCATGGAAAACCGCCAGATGGTAATGGTACTGACGCCAAGATAGGCGTCAGCGTCGGTCAGAGCAGGCCAGGCGGCGTTATCCGCTTGGCCGCCGGTCCAGCACGCGCCGCGCCTTGCCCATCGAGCGCTCGATCGTGCCAGGCGGCTGAACAGCGATTCGCATCGTGATCCCGATCGTTTGCTTGATCCGCGCCATCACCGCCCGCACCTCGGTTGCGACCACGCCTGCATCACCGGCCGAAGCGCGCGGCTCCACCTCGATCGTCACCTCGTCCATCCGCCCCTCGCGGGTCAGAACGATGCGATAATGTCCGCTCAGCAACTGGCTTTGCAGCAGTTGCTCCTCGATCTGGGTCGGAAACAGATTGACCCCGCGCACGATCAGCATGTCGTCGCTGCGGCCGGTGACTTTTTCCATCCGCCGCATGCTGCGTGCGGTGCCCGGCAGCAGCCGGCTCAGATCGCGCGTCCGATACCGGATGATCGGCATCGCCTCCTTCGTGAGGCTTGTAAACACCAACTCGCCTGGCTCACCCTCCGGCAGCACGGCACCGGTCGTCGGATCTATGATTTCAGGATAGAAATGATCTTCCCAGATCGTCGGCCCGTCCTTGGTTTCGATGCATTCGTTGGCAACACCGGGACCGATCACCTCGGACAGCCCATAGATGTCAACGGCATCCATATCGAAGCCCTGCTCGATTTCCCGCCGCATCGGGTTGCTCCAGGGCTCGGCGCCAAAAATGCCGATCCGCAATGAACACGCGCGCGGCTCCATGCCTTGGCGGCGGAATTCATCCAGGATCGCCAGCATGTAGCTCGGCGTCACTGTGATGATGTCGGGCCGGAAATCGGCAATGAGCTGCACCTGCCGCTCGGTCATGCCGCCGGACACCGGCACCACGGTACAGCCCAGGCGCTCGGCGCCCGCATGCAGCCCAAGCCCGCCGGTGAACAGCCCGTACCCATACGCGTTGTGCAGCCTCATGCCCGGCCGTCCGCCGGCGGCGTAGATGGAACGCGCCACCACCCCGGCCCAGGTCTCCAGATCCTTGGCCGTATAGCCGACCACGGTGGGTTTTCCCGTCGTGCCAGACGACGCATGGATCCGGGCGATACGATCCGGCGGCACGGCAAACATGCCGAACGGATAGTTGGCCCGCAGATCGTGCTTCGTCGTGAACGGAAACTTCGCCAGATCCGGCAGATCGCGGAAATCGTCCGGATGCACACCGGCCGCCGCGAAGGCCGTGCGATAATGTGGCACACTGGTCCAGGCATGGCGCAGCGACCAGGCAATACGCTCGCGCTGCAATGCCGTGATCTCGTCGCGTGATGCCGTCTCGATCGCGTCGAACCCGGCGGCAGGCATCTATCCCTCCGTCGCGAAGAATCGCCCCGTGGTCCGCGAATGGCCACGGAACTCCGCCACCACCGTACCGTCATCGCCGACGACGCGCACGTCGTAAATGGCCGAACGCCCGCCGCGCGCCCGCTCGGTTGCTTCCGCGCGCAACTGCTCGCCAAGCCGGCCGGGCCGCAGGAACGTAATCTGCGCCTGTTGCGCGACGACCCGCTCGCCATAGCTGTTGCAGGCGAACGCGAACGCCGAATCCGCCAGTGTGAAGATGAACCCGCCATGGCATATGCCATGCCCGTTCACCATCATCTCGGTGATGCGCATGCTGAGCATCGCGTGCCCGGCACTGACCGCCTCGAGCTGCATGCCGAGCCCGCTGCTCGCGCGATCCTCGGCCCACATCGCGTGGGCGCAGGCACGGGCGAGCGCGTCTGGATCATCCGTCATGTAACATGGCTTTCGTCGTAGCCAACGAAAGCGCTATGCTTGATGGCGGGAGGTCCGATATGCAGACGCTGAACCATCCGGGGCCGATCGGTGCCCTTCCGCGCGGCGTGCTTGCCGGGGCGCTCGCGGTATTCATTCTCGGCCCCAGTACTCACGCCCTGGCCCATCGCGGCGCAGGGGGCGTCGCCGGTACCAGCGGCGGAGCCAGTCTTCACAGCGCCAATCTTCACAGCGTCGCGGCAGTCCCGACCACCGCGGCCAATGAGCAGAAACAGGCTGACGACGACCCCACCGATGCAACGAACCGGCACCATCGTCGGGTCGCCTGTCGTGCCCCGCGTGTCAGCGTGCCCCTGGCCGGCGGCGCACCGCACCACGCCCCGCATCCGCATATCCAGATCGTGCATTTTCACCGGCCGCCAGTGAATACCGGCTTGCACTTGGCCGCGAAGGCCTGCACGCCCGCCGCGTAATCCGCCGTCCGCCCGGCCACGCCCTGCAACTGCGCTTCCAGCTCCAATTGCGCCTCCAGCCCGTTCACGGCTGACGCAGCGAACGCGCGTTTCATCAGTGCGATCGCCTCGGTCGGTCCCGCGGCTAGCCGGCTGGTCAGCGCCTCGGACTGCTCCACCAGGGCTGCGTCATCGACCGTCTTCCAGATCATGCCCCAGGCCTCGGCCTGCTCGGCCGCGACCGGATCGCCCAGCATCGCCAGCGCCCGTGCCCGGGCCTCTCCGATCAGTCGCGGCAGAAAGAAGCTGCCGCCGCAATCCGGGACCAGTCCAATGCGCACGAACGCTTGCACGAAGCTCGCACTGCGGCCCGCCAGCACGACGTCCGTGGCCAGCGCCAGGTTGGCGCCCGCCCCGGCAGCAATTCCGTTGACCGCGCAAACAACCGGCAGCGGCAGCTCCCGCAGCCGCCGCACCAGGCCCCGATGATATGCCGCCGCGATCGGCGCCAGGTCCGGCGGTCCCGAAGGCCCCGGCATGATCGAAGGACCAAGTTCCTGCCCGGAGCAGAAGCCTCGCCCCGCGCCGGTCAGCAGCAGCGCCCGGCAGGA
>DATDIC010000424.1:0-3950 GCA_036521275.1 Acetobacteraceae bacterium | reverse complement strand
CGCTACGTCCGCAGCTCCGGCACGATCCAGGACGGTGATTCGCCGCGGGCTACCCGCAGCACGTTGTCGAACGCGTTGCGCACCTGCTTGACCCGTGTCTCCCTGCTGCTGCCGGCAAAATGCGCGGTGAGCACGACGTTGTTCAGCGACAGGACCGGTTCCGACGGCGATGGCGGTTCCTGCGGCAGCACGTCCAGCCCGGCGCCGGCTATCTGCTTCGCTTCCAGGGCCTGATGCAGCGCCTCCACATCCACCACCTCGCCGCGGCTGCAATTGATCAGCATGGCGTGGGGCTGCATGCGGCGCAGTTCGGCGGTGGCGATCATGCGGCGCGTGTGGCGGGTCAGCGGCACGTGCAGGGTGACGATGTCGGAGGTGGCGAGCAGTTCGGGGACCAGGCGATAGCGGAGGTTCAGCGCGTCTTCCCGATCCTCGGGCAGGCGGACGATGTCGTTGTATTGCACGCGCATGTCGAAGCCGCCCTGGGCGATGCGGGCGACGCGCTTGCCGATGGTGCCAAGGCCGATGATGCCGAGCACCTTGTTCTGCAGCTCGAACATGGGCGGCTGCGGCTCGTTGCCACGCCAACGGCCGGCGGAGACCATGACGTGCTGTGGCACCAGCTTGCGATAGAGGGCGAGCATCAGCAGGATGCTGTGCTCGGCGACCGCGCGCGAGTTGGCGCCGCCATTGTTGCACACCGGCACGCCGGCGTGCCGCGCGGCGTCCAGATCGACGCGGTCGTAGCCGGCGCTGAATAGCTGGATCAGACGGAGCTTGCGGGCGGTGCTGTAGAACGCGCTGTCCATGCCTTCGACATTGCCGAGCAGATACTCGGCTTCGGGAAGCGCGGTGCGATACGCGGCGCTGCCGGGAGAGGCGGCGATCAGTTCGAACCCCGGCGGTGTCATCTCGCGCGCCAGATCGACCGTTTCGGTTGCAGTCTGGGCGAGCAGGATTTTCGGCATCGCGTATTTCCCCGTGTGGCAATCGGTGCAGCATGAGGGAGGCGGTTGGATTGGAAAAGGGGGCTGGGGTGATGCGAGACGAGCATGACGCGTTCTGGCTGCGTTATCTGCGGGCGCATGCGGCGCCGGAGACGCGGGCGTTGCATTATGCGGGCACGTCGCTGGGAGTGGCGATGCTGATTGCCGGCGTGGTGCGGAAGGACTGGCGACTGGCGGTGGCGGCGCCGGTGCTGGGGTACGGGCTGGCCTGGACGGCGCATGTGGCGATCGAGGGGAACCGGCCGGAGACGTTCGGTCATCCGGCGTGGTCGCTGCTGAGCGATATGCGCATGCTGGGGCTGGCTTTGACCGGGCGGCTCGGCACGCATCTGGAGCGGGCGGGCGTCGGCCGGTAACCTGTGGCGGATGCCAACGGGAGAAGACGATGTGGGAACCGAGCGTACGCTATCCTGATCCGGCCGTGCGCGTGCTGGATGCCGAGTTCAACAAGTACCGGCTGCCGCTCGCTTCCGTGGAGCGGCTTTACACCGGATGCCGGTGGTCGGAGGGGCCGGTCTATTTCGGCGATGGGCGCTATCTGTTGTGGAGCGACATCCCGAACGACCGGATCCTGAAATGGGAGGAAGAGACGGGCGGGGTGAGCGTGTTCCGCAAGACGTCGTGGAATGCGAACGGGAACACGCGCGACCGCCAGGGGCGGCTGGTGACTTGCGAGCATCGTGGGCGACGGGTGACGCGGACGGAGTACGACGGCGGGATCACCGTGCTGGCGGATAGTTACCAGGGGAAGAAGCTGAACTCGCCGAACGACGTGGTGGTGAAGTCGGATGGGTCGGTGTGGTTCACCGATCCGGTGTTCGGGATATTGGGGTATTATGAGGGCGAGAAGAACGAGCCGGAGCTGACGCCGGCGGTGTATCGGATCGACGGACGCAGCGGCGCGGTGACGGTGGTCGCGGATGACATTCCGGGGCCGAACGGGCTGGCGTTCTCGCCCGACGAATCGAAGCTGTATGTGGTGGAGTCGCGGGCGGAGCCGAACCGGCGGCTGCGCGTGTTCGATGTGGTTGCGGATGGGACGAAGCTGGCGAACGGCAAGACGTTTCTGGATGCCGGGCCGGGCGGATCGCCGGACGGGTTCCGGGTGGATATGCATGGCAATCTGTGGTGCGGCTGGGGCACCGGCAGCGACGAGCTGGACGGGGTGCGGGTGTTCAACCCGGCGGGCGCGCCGATCGGGCATATCGGCCTGCCGGAGCGGGCAGCGAATGTATGCTTCGGCGGGCGGTGGCGGAACCGGCTGTTCATGGCGGCGAGCCATGGGCTGTACGCGATCTACGTGAATACGCAGGGCGCGGCCGGGGGCTGACGCGCCGCCATGTTCGACGTGCGCGGGAATGGCAGCTCGGTGCGGACGGAGGTGGTGGCGGGCGTCACCACCTGGCTGACGATGGCGTACATCATCGTGGTGAACCCGAGCATACTGGCGGCGGCGGGGATTGATCACGGCGCGGCGTTCGTCGCGACGTGCATCGCCGCCGCGGTCGGGTCGGCGGCGATGGGGCTGCTGGCGAATTTGCCGCTGGCGCTGGCCCCGGGGATGGGGCTGAACGCGTATTTCACGTTCTCGGTCGTGAAGGGCATGGGCGTGCCGTGGCAGACGGCGCTGGGGGCGGTGTTCCTGTCCGGTGTGCTGTTCCTGCTGATCAGCGTGTTCCGGGTGCGGGAATGGCTGATCAACGCGATTCCGTTGTCGTTGAAACTGGGGATCGGGGCGGGGATCGGGCTGTTCCTGGGGCTGATCGGGCTACACGACATGGGAGTGGTGGCGGGAAATACCGAGACGTTGGTAACGTTGGGGGATTTGCGGGCGCTGTCGCCGGAGTTGTCGTGCGTCGGGTTCCTGATCATTGCGGGGTTGGCGGCGCGCGGGGTGAGGGGCGCGATCCTGATCGGGATATTGGTGACGGCGGTGCTGGGCGTGCCGTTCGGGTTGACCACGTTTCATGGCGTGGTGGCGATGCCGCCTTCGCTGGCGCCCACATTTCTGCAGTTGGATATACGCGGGGCGCTGTCGCTGGGGATCCCGGCGGTGGTGCTGACCTTCTTCCTGGTGGACGTGCTGGACAATGCGGGCACGCTGATCGCGACGACGCATCGGGCCGGGCTGATGCGGCCGGACGGCACGGTGCCGCGGCTGCGCGAGGCGCTGCTGGCGGATAGCGGCGGGGCGATCCTGGGCTCGGTGCTGGGGACGAGCACGACCACCAGCTATATCGAGAGCGCGGCGGGGATCGAGGCTGGCGGGCGGACGGGGCTGACCGCTTTGGTGGTGGCGGTGTTGTTTCTGCTGGCTCTGTTCTTCGGGCCGCTGGCGACCGCGATCCCGGGATTTGCGACGGCGCCGGCGCTGGTGTTCGTGGCGTGTTTGATGGTGCGGGCGCTGGCGGAGATACGCTGGGACGATGCGAGCGAGTACGTGCCGGCGGTGGTGCTGGCGCTGGGGACGGTGTTCAGCTTCTCGATCGCGACGGGGATTGGGCTGGGGTTTATTACGTACGTGGTGGTGAAGGTGATCGGCGGGCGGTGGCGCGAGATTGCCGGGGCGGTGTGGGTGATTGCGGCGGTTTCGGTGGTGCGGTTTGCGATGGGGTGATGGGGGTTGAGTCTCTTTCAAGTGTCGTATTTACAGGCTGTAGCTACAGCAAGTGAAGCGCGAATGGGATGAGGTCAAGCGGCAAAGGACTCTAAATGAGCGTGCGCTCGATTTTGCCGATGCTGAACTGATCCCTTCCGGGCCGCATCTGCGGGCGCCCGTCCGGATGGTGCCCGGCGAGGTGCGCTGGATTGCGACCGGGCTGATCGAGGATGTTCATGTGACCGTCGTGTTCACCGAACGCGGGTCGGCTACACGGATCATCTCCATGCGGAGAGCACGCGATGACGAAAGGCGAAAATACCAAGAGGTATTCAAAGGTTGAG
>DATDIC010000423.1:0-11907 GCA_036521275.1 Acetobacteraceae bacterium | reverse complement strand
CCGGGAAAATCTCGGCCGCCAGAAGATGCTGGATGGCGCCGTGGACCGCCGCGCCGACGGCGAGGATTTCGGCGCCGACATTCCGGCCTTCATCACGCCGGAGTTCGTCCGCGACGAGATCGCCCGCGGCCGCGCCATCATTCCCGCCAATATCAACCACCCGGAACTGGAGCCGGTCATCATTGGCCGCAACTTCCTGGTGAAGATCAACGCCAACATCGGCAACTCCGCCGTGACCTCCGGCGCCGCCGACGAAGTGGAAAAGCTGGTCTGGGCCATCCGCTGGGGCGGCGATACGGTTATGGATCTCTCTACCGGCCGCAACATCCATAACATCCGCGACTGGATCCTGCGCAACTCGCCGGTACCCATCGGCACCGTGCCGATCTACCAGGCGCTGGAGAAAGTGGACGGCGAACCCGACAAGCTCGACTGGGAAGTGTTCAAGGACACGTTGATCGAGCAGGCCGAGCAAGGCGTGGACTATTTCACCATCCACGCCGGCGTCCGCCTGGCCTATGTGCCGCTGACCGCCCGGCGCGTGACCGGCATCGTGTCCCGCGGCGGCTCCATCATGGCCCGCTGGTGCCTGTCGCATCACCGGGAAAGTTTCCTCTATGAGCATTTCGCCGATATCTGCGACATCATGCGCAAATACGACGTGTCGTTCTCATTGGGCGATGGCCTGCGTCCGGGCTCCATCGCCGATGCCAACGATGCGGCGCAGTTCGCCGAGCTGGAAACCCTGGGCGAGCTTACGAAGATCGCCTGGGATAAAGGCTGCCAGGTGATGATCGAGGGCCCCGGCCACGTGCCGATGCACAAGATCAAGCTCAACATGGACAAGCAGCTCGCCGAATGCGGCGAGGCGCCGTTTTACACCCTGGGCCCCCTGACCACGGACATTGCGCCGGGCTACGACCATATCACCAGCGCCATCGGCGCTGCGATGATCGGATGGTTCGGCACGGCGATGCTTTGCTACGTCACGCCGAAGGAGCATCTCGGCCTGCCCAACCGCGACGACGTCAAGGCCGGCGTCATCACCTATCGTATCGCAGCCCACGCCGCCGACCTGGCGAAGGGCCATCCCTCTGCGCGGCTGCGTGACGACGCGGTCAGTCGCTCGAGATTCGAGTTCCGCTGGGAAGATCAATTCAATCTGTCGCTGGACCCGGACACGGCGCGCAGCTTCCATGACGAGACATTGCCCAAGGACGCGCACAAGGTGGCGCATTTCTGCTCGATGTGCGGCCCGAAGTTCTGCTCGATGAAGATCACCCAGGACCTGCGGGAAGATGCCGCGCGGCTTGCCGGACTGGAGCAGAAGAGCAAGGAGTTTGCGGAGAAGGGCAAGGAAATCTACCTTCCTGCTGCGGAATAGCCCGATCTTTCTTGCGGGACGGCGCCCAAGGCCGTAGCACTTGCGGCCATGGCTGCTCCGCCTGCCCCGCTCGACCCGCGTGCCGCGCTCGACGCAATCGGACTGTTACCGGATGTCGAGATCGACATCGCGTACGCGGCACTTGCGTTCGCGCGGATCGATGCGCCGCTCGCAAGCGTGGAACGTGCGCGAGAGGAACTGTCGGCCATTGCACGCGACGCGGTGGCGCTGACCCATCGAATCGATGACGTCGATCTGGCAACCCGGGCCGAGGTAATGGCGGGGCTGCTGGTCGGTCGCTACGGGTTCCGCGGCGACAGGGACAGGTACGACGATCCTGCAAACGCTAATCTCATTCGGGTGGTCGAGCGGCGGAAGGGACTGCCCGTT
Source organism: Acetobacteraceae bacterium (assembly GCA_036521275.1). Classification (GTDB taxonomy): domain Bacteria; phylum Pseudomonadota; class Alphaproteobacteria; order Acetobacterales; family Acetobacteraceae; genus DATDIC01. The sequence goes on along the minus strand of DATDIC010000423.1, from coordinate 10,133 downwards.
GCGCTCGGCGTCGTGTGGTTGCATGCCATGCGTGCCGCCGGATGGAGCGCGCACGGCGTCGATTTCCCGGCCCATTTCCTTGTCGCATTGCAGGGAAAGAGCTCGCAGCTCGTGATCGACGTGTTCGATGCGGGCACGGTACTCGACGCACGCGACCTGCGCGTGCTTCTGAAACGGGTCGAAGGCGAACGGGCGGAGTTACGGCCCGGATTGCTGGCGCCGATGAACACCCGTGCGGTGCTGCTGCGGCTGCAGAACAACATCAAGGCCCGCCGCCTGGATTCCGGCGATCTGCGCGGCGCGCTGACCTGTGCCGAGGACATGCTGCGGATCGCCCCCGATCATGCCGCGCTGTGGCGGGAGGCCGCGTTGATGCACCAGCGACTGGACCATGTCGGGGCGGCACTGCGATGCTACGAGCAGTTCCTTGTGCTGGTTCCCCAGGGAGAGGCAGCCGGTCGCGTCCGCGGGGTCATCGAGGAACTCAGAAGCCGCCTGACGTGACGCACGCTGGCTAAACAGACGCGTGGCGAAAGACGCTCGATCCGTCATGCCCGGGAAAGCGCGCGGAAGCGTGCATCCAGGCAAGAGTCCCCGGAGTTCCCAGGGTTTGCCTCCCTTCCGCCCGTCCCGCGCCCGACGAACTTCGGGGGCAGCACACTAGCGGCATCCCGTTTTCGGCGACCCCGGATTGGGTGCCAACCTGTTGCTTGCAGGGCCGGGGGCTTTTAGTGCCGGTTTGGCTTTGGCGCCGCCGACCAGGCGCAGCAACTCATCATATCGGTAATTATCTGGATCGCCGAGGATACGCTCGAGAAAAGCCACGTCATGCTCCGGTCCGACATCCCCTGCTGCATGAATAACCGCCGAGCGAATCAGCTCCATCATTGACGTGACCGATAGTTCGGCTACCTGGTTGCGCCGGCCGTTCGCCACATGATCGGTAAAGATTGCCCGCGCTCGGCCATCCAGATCGCGCAATCGCAAACCGAGTTGCCCACACGCAGCCTGAGCCCCGGCAAAAATGGCCCCGTCGCGTTGGGCGGCGAGCCTGCCGAACGCGCTGCCCAATCCGGCAAGCGACAGCTTGCAATCATTTGCCCGCAATGGAGTGGCGCCGTCGGCGATGGAACACCCGCTCAGCCATACGTCGAGCGCGAATTCCTGTGCGACACCAGATGCGGTCGCCCATTCATACAGAAATTCGCGATGCGTGCGGAACCGCTCGCCCGAAGCACGAAGCACTCGGAGGGCTTCGGCTGCCTGACCGGTGCGACGCAGCACCGAGGAATAAAATGTCAGTCGCCGGTGATCGTTGCGGTCCGGATCGGCGTCGAGCAATGCGCTGGCCACTGCCTGCGACACCGCCCAGCGGGCGGCACCACGGATAATGAAATGATTCGCCAGACCGAAGCACCAATCGGAGAAATGGACGACATCGGATCGATTCGCGCGCATGTAACGAATCGCCGCGCGGGCGAGCAGCGGATACCAGCGGTCCACCGGCTCATCGTCTTCCCGCAATACGAGGCAGGCCGCTTCGGCGATGCGGCGATGTCGGGTCAGAATATAGGTATCGCCCGGATCCAGCAGAGCTTCCCGACGCAGTATCTCGAGTGCCTTCTCCAATTCCTCCTGCCCGCAACCAAGTGCGTACGACAGCACTCCGCGTGAGAGATAGAGCTGATTCTCGGCGTGCATGGCCGCGACCATCGCATAGATGTTGCGCACGCTAAAGCGGCCGATGACGGCGTCCCGGCCGAGGCCATGCAGCATTGCGCCAACATGGGACCGCATGTCCTCGCCCTTGCGCGTAATCAGCAATGCACCGAGCAACGCGCCTTGCTCCTGCCTGGCGGCGAAATCGTGGGCGTGATCGAAAAGCAGCTTGGCGGCTTTTGCCTCATCGAGATTGCTCAGCACGCCCTGATCGCCGCACGCCTTCCAGCCAGCCACGATACGCCGTGCATCGCCGAGATTGAGGCCAATCAGATGCTCGATCCGGAAATCACCCCAGGGCTGCCACAACCCGGGGACGAGACCCTGAAGCCGCCAATCGGTATCGCGGGCGGCGAGCAGCAGGTGGACGTCCGTTCGCGCGCCCAAGTGCTTCAGCGCAGCTAATATGGCAGCGGCAACCGTGTCGGCATCATCGATCACCACCACCCAGGCATGACCGGCCCTTTGCGGCAAATGGCTGAATAAATGCTCTGGCAACGACGCCGCCGCGGCCACGCGATGCAGGCAGGTCCAGGATTGCTGCTCGTCGGCAACGAGGGTAGCGGCTGTGTGCAGCAGAACGGTCGATTTACCCTCCCCACCCGGGCCGGTAAGAAGCGTAACTTTCGGACGCGGTGCCGCGCTATGGGCTGCCCGCAAGGTAGCCGCGAGCCGTTCAGCGATCACGCGGGGCTGAACACCCGGTGCCAGGACGAGCGACCAAGTGGGCATGACCCCATCAAAGAATGCCGTCATCATCGACGGGCTCGGAGGAGTTGCGCGCAGCCGATCCAAGACCACGCGATCAATGAACTCCCAGCCGGGTGGCAGCTTGGTCGCCGTGGCTACGGGCGGAGGCGATACCACCTGGGTTGCCGACCATCCGGGCAGGCACAAACGGAACCCTTCCCGGTCGGGCGCCCGATCGGCGTTATAGCCCCCGCCGACGTCCCATTTATACTCACGCAAATCCTCGTTCCACAGACGCGGTTCGAGAAGCAGCCACCCTGAAGCCACGTCGGCGCTCCCCCACATCAGGCCATTGCGCCAACGTTCGTCGTCATGGGCCTGGAACGCGGACGGCGCCTGGATTGTCAGCGTGCTGCGCAAAGCATCACCTATCCGGTTGGTTCCGGTGGCATGCCGATGTCCGTGTAGATAGAGAGCGTTTGCCTGCTCCAGCCGGCGTCGTACCCGTTGCCCATCGGAGGCGTCGCCCTCGCCCGAAAGCGCGCTCAGCGGATGGTGGCCAAGAACGATGAGCAGCTCGGGGTCGGTCCGCCGCGCGTTATCGAGGGCGATATCAACCATGTAGCGCCCGGGCGTGAGCTCACCCCAATCATCGTCATCCTGGCACAGCCAAGCCGTATTGATGCCGACGACAGCGATTCGCGTATTGGCGATGTTGCCAGACCACCAGACCGATCCGGTATCGGAGCGCAGCCAATCGGAGCCCCAGGCGGACACGGCACGATCCAGCTCCGCGTACGCCTCGAACCGAGGCAACAACAGGTCCCGCCGGTATTGCGCGCCGGCGGCTCCGATCGATTGAAACAGCTCTCGCTCCTTGCTGTCTCGGAACCAGACGCGTGGCCGATTGGATCGTTTCCGATCGACATCGTGGTTGCCGGGCACGGTGAACAAGGGGCAATCGTCGGGCAGAATTTCCTTGAGCGGTCCGATAAACTGGTTCTGCAGCGAAACATACTCTTCGCGAGTGCCGGAAAAGGCCAGATCTCCGGTCAAGAAGACAAGTTGCGGAAGTTGGCAGCGTTCGATCTCGCGGATGATCTCGGCGTAAGCTTGCCGGCGATGTACTCCCTCGCGGAAGCTCTCGTGAACATCGGAGAGATGAAGCCAGCGGATAGGCACTTTTCCTCCGTTTGGCGGCACCGTGCATTACCGATGCTGCCGGTACCACGGTTCAACAGCAAGCGGCGGCAGATTGGCTAGCCGACCGCGTGCCACTCACGGAACCAGGCGGCGAAGCGATCGATCCCAACCGAAAGCGGCGTGCTTGGCGCGAACCCGGTCAGCGCGGCAATCGCATCTATCGCGGCAAACGTCTCCTCGACATCGACCGGCGGCCGAACCGTGTCCTGGATGATCGCGTGACGCCCGAGCGCCCGTTCCAACAGGTGTATCAGCGTGGAAACGGTCTCGCTATGATGATTGCCGATATTGAGCACCCGTGCCGGCACCGGCCCTTCGGGTGGGCGTTCCAGGCACCCCAGCAGCCCGGATACGATGTCGTCGATATAGGTGAAATCGCGGCGGAGTCGTCCGCCATCGTAGAGCGTGATCGGCTCGCCCCGTACGATCGCCCGCGCAAACCCATAATACGCCATATCGGGGCGTCCCCACGGGCCATACACGGTAAAGAAGCGCAACCCGGTCTGTGGCAAGCCGAACAGATGGGCATAGGAGTGGCTCATCAGCTCATCGGCGCGCTTGCTCACGGCGTAAAGCGAGACGGGGGCATCCACGCGGTCGGTCTCGGCAAACGGCAATGACCGGTTGGCACCATAAACCGAGGACGAGCTGGCATATACAAGATGGCGCAAGCGCGGCAGACGGCGGGCGGCCTCAAGCACCACCAGATGGCCCATCACGTTTGACTGCACGTAGGCGTAAGGATCCACCAATGAATGCCGCACGCCTGCCTGCGCCGCCAGGTGTATGACGAACTCGGTATCGCGGATGCCGTCCAGCACGGCGTTCACCGACTCGCGTTCGGCGATATCGACCTTGTGAAAGGTGAAACCGGGGCGTTCCTTCAGTCGCTCCAGCCGCGCGGACTTCAGTCTTTGATCGTAATAGTCGTTGAGATTGTCTAATCCTATCAGGCGCACTCCACGAGCCAGAAGCGCCTCCGCGACGTGATAGCCTATGAAACCGGCCACGCCAGTCAGCAGGATTGTCACCGGGCCGAAACTCCGATCGTGAGGGATACGCAGCCCGCAGCGTACGACGGACAGGAGCCCCCATCCACCAATTCGGACCAGGGCGGCGTGGGCCATGCCTCAACCGGCTTGCCATCGATCTGGCGCCAACGCGAATGGCTATCCGACGGACGAATGCAACGACGCCAGCTTGGCTGCGAAGCGGTTGCGAGCATCGCCTTCAATTGCCCGGCAGGAAGCGCCGCCGGATGACGTCGCGGTAAGTTTTTGCCGGGCAAGCCCTCACCGCCTGGCGGGTGATCCATGGACTTCCTCATTGCCAACCGCACACGCCAGGCAGCAACGGACCGGGAATAAGTGAAAAGCCGCACTCTGAAACCTCCTTGTATACTGGAAACCGCCCGGAGGCACTTTGGGCGGGACATGGGCACGCGGGCGCCATGATATCGGCTGTGAAGTCGGGCTGCGAGCCCCGTACTCCCGCCGAGGGGCGATCCAAGGCCTTATGGGAAGCGGATATTGCCGACCCGTTTTGGAAGCTTGGGCTCGAATGTAACACAAATTCGAGAAAATCTGTCTTTTGATAGGATCAACATCCGCGCAGAAGAGACACGTAAGGAATGATCCGCAATTTCCGGCGTTTTTGGGGCTCGTGCTGCCCGGAATGCAACAGTTGGGGCAAAGTTGCATGCGGGAGGTTTTACCGTTAAGAAAACCCGTTATAGACATTCCGGTCTGAACGCGCGCGAGCCGACTCGGGAGGCGCGCGAGACCTTTGAAACGGGAGGGTGATGATCCTTCGATGAGTACGAAACCTGCCAGTCGCGACTCCATTGAGATCGCCAACGACGATTTCAAGCTGGAAGACTTTTTGCCTTTTCGCCTTTCGGTGGCCGCCTCGAGCGTTTCGCGGCTCATGGCGCGCCGGCTGACTGATGCCCATGGTATTTCGATCGCGGAATGGCGCGTGCTGACAATGGTTGGCCGCTACGGCACTTTGTCTCCCAGCGTCGTTGGCGAGCGAACTGCCATGGACAAAGTCAAAGTCAGCCGTGCGGCCGCCAGTCTGGTCGCCAGAGGCATGATCAGACAAAGCCAGGACCCGGCCGATGGCCGCGGCCGCCTGCTTCGGCTGACCCGAAAAGGGGCAAATGTGTTCCAGGGCTCGATCCCGCTCGCCCGTTCTCTGGAAAGCGAGCTGGCGACCGGGCTCAGCCGGAATGAGTGGTCGGCGCTGCAGAAGGCCCTCGCCCGTCTCGGCGCGCATGTGCAGGCGATCGATGAGCCTGACACCGCGGAGGCGGCCGATTAAGCTCCACACAGGCAATTGATCCCAACCGGCCGTTGGCATGGGTTGGCCTCTTTGACATGCAGAGGGGCTGCTCCATGCCAACGGCCGGTCGGAAGCCTTCGAATACAGGCCGAGCCGTGCGACGAGATGGGCACACTCTCATAGCCTTCGGGGTGCTGCTGTGCGCTCGACCAGATTGATCCGAATCCTATTCTCCAAAGCTCTCCTGATGGATCGCCGGCGGACGCGTCTCGGGACCTGATCCGGATGGATGCAATCACCGATTCCCGCGCCATTGCCGCTGCCGAAAGCACGCGCGCGTTGCTGACCCGGCTCTGGCGCGAGCATGTTCGACACCAAAAGACGCGTTTGCTGCTCGTCCTCGCTCTGACCGGGTTAATGGCCGGCACCACGGCACTGTACCCCGTCGTGATCGACCACGCGTTCGTCATGTTCACCAACAAGGACGCCCGCATCCTGTACCAGATACCGGCGCTGGTCGTCGTGGTATCCTCGGTCAAGGCGGCCGCCCAATATTTTCAGACGGTACAGGTGCAGCGCTCGGTGCTGCAGGTCATCCGCGAGCTGCAGAACCGCATGTTCACGCATCTTGTGCAGGCCGACCTCGCCCGCCTGGAACGCGAATCACCGCCCCGGCTCGCCGCGCGCTTCACCACCGACGCCACCATCGTCCGCGACGCGCTCAGCCGCACCGTGCAGGGCCTGGCCGATGTCGTGACGGTGGTCGGGTTGGTGGTCTCGATGCTATATCTCGACTGGCTGCTGACGCTGCTCGCCGCGGTGCTGTATCCGCTGGCCGCGCTGCCGATCCAGCGCATCGGAAAGCGGGTCCGTCGCGCCTCCGGCGGCATGCAGGAGCGGATGGGCGAAACCGCGGCACTGCTCAACGAGAGCTTTGCGCAGGCACGCACGGTGCGCGCTTACCGGCTGGAACAGGTCGAAACCAACCGCGCCGAGGCCGCCTTCACGCAGCTTTATCGCGCCCTGATGCGGATGACGAAGGGCCGCGCCGCTGTCGATCCGGTGCTGGAGGTGCTGGGCGGTGCGGCGGTGGCGCTGGTGCTCGGGTTTGCCGGATGGCGGGCGGCGGTCGGCGCACACACATTGGGCAACTTCACCGGCTTCGTCGCGGCGCTGCTGATCGCCTCGCGCCCGTTAAGAGCGCTCGGGTCCCTCAACGCCGCCTTGCAGGAAGGTTTGGCCGGACTGGCGCGGGTATTCGGGGTGATCGATGAACGCCCGACCGTCATCGAGGCGGTAGCCGCAGATCCGTTACCACCAGGCCGTGGCGATGTGGTTTTTCAATCGGTGCGGTTCGTCTACCCCGATGGCCGGAGCGGCTTGAACGGACTGAGCTTCGAAGCGAAGCCTGGCACCACGGTGGCACTGGTGGGCCCCTCGGGCGCCGGCAAATCAACCGCCTTGGCACTGATCCCGCGCTTGCACGACGTGACGGACGGCAGCGTCAGAATAGATGGGGCAGATATCCGGGACGTCACGCTCGCCAGCCTGCGCGAAGCGATTGCCTATGTGGGGCAGGATACGTTGTTGTTCGACGATACGATCGCCGCCAACATCGCCATGGGCCGTGCCGGGGCGAGCGAGCCGGAGATCGAGGCGGCAGCCGAGGCCGCGGCAGCGGCGGAGTTCATCGACGCACTGCCGGAACGCTACGCAACCCGCGTCGGGCCGGGTGGGCAGCGGCTGTCCGGAGGACAGCGTCAGCGCGTGGCGCTGGCGCGGGCGCTCTTGCGCAATCCACGGATTCTGTTGCTGGACGAGGCAACCAGCGCGCTGGACACGGAGAGCGAGGCGGCGGTGCAGACTGCACTCGGGCGCCTGCGGCAGGGACGGACGACGATCGTGGTGGCACACCGGCTCTCCACGGTCCGCGACGCGGAGCTGGTGATCGCCATGGCCGATGGGCGGGCCGTGGAGGAGGGCACGCATGCCGAGTTGCTCGACCAAGGCGGGCTGTATGCGCGACTGGTGCGCAGCCAGGCCCTGGCTCAGTAGCGTCAGGACGACTGATCAGGACCCAACCAGGTGGAAGACGCGGTCAATAGCCGCCGGCGCGCCCCAGTCTTCATCACCCTCCACATAGGCGCATTCCAATCCTTTCCGGCCCAGAAGGAACGTGGCTGGAATGCCGGTGACGCCGAACGCGCGCATCGCCGCACCCTGCGGATCGAGGAGGATTGGCAGTTTTGTTATCCCGTGCTGCTGATAGAAATGCTGCACGGCTGCAGCGCCGCCACGATCGGATGAGAGCGGAAGCACGACCACCCCCTGCCCGGCCAACTTCCCGGCAAGCGTATCGAGCGACGGCAACTCCGCGATGCAAGGTGCGCACCAGGTCGCCCAGAGGTTCACAACGATGCCCTTGCCGGCATAATCCTTCAGCGAATGATGCGCGCCGTCGGCATCCAGGAAGGTAATTGTGGGCGGAACGACGGGGGGTTCGAGCAGTTTCAGTCTCGGCAGGGCATCGGGCTCGGCGGCACGCGGTTTGCGCGACACGATACCGGCGGCTAGGGTCCCGGCCAGCGCCGCCCGGCGCGTTACTATCATCATTGACGGATTCCCTTCGTGAGCCATTCGCCGGACCGACGCAACGCGCCCGCCAATGCCCAATGGGGTGGGCGGTTTGCGGCTGGTCCATCCATGATCATGCAGGAGATCAATTCCTCCATCGGCTTCGACCGCAAGCTTTGGCGGCAGGATATCCGCGGCTCGCTCGCGCATGCCGCCATGCTGGTCAAGGTGGGGGTCATCAGCGCGGATGACGGGGTCGCGATCCGCAACGGGCTGCATGAGATCGCGCAGGAAATCGAAGCCGGCCGGTTCCCGTTCGTCGAAGCGTTGGAAGATATTCACATGAATATCGAAGCGCGCTTGACGGAGCGCATCGGCGATGCCGGGAAAAGGCTGCACACGGGGCGCAGCCGCAACGACCAGGTCGCGACCGATTTCCGCCTTTGGGTGCGCGATGCGATCGACGGGATTTCCACTCAGCTCACCGATCTGATGCGTGCGCTGGCGGAGCGGGCGGCTGCCCATGCGGCCGATCCAATGCCTGGCTTCACGCATTTGCAAACCGCGCAACCGGTGACGTTCGGGCATCATTTGCTGGCTTATGTCGAGATGCTCGACCGCGACCGCAGTCGGCTGAGCGACGGCCGGCGACGGTTGAACGAGTGCCCGCTGGGTGCGGCGGCGCTGGCCGGCACATCGTTTCCGATCGATCGGCAGATGACGGCGGCAGCGCTCGAATTCGACCGGGCCATGGCCAATTCGCTGGATGCCGTATCCGACCGCGATTTCGCGCTGGAGTTCCTGTCCACGGCCGCCATCTCGTCGATGCACCTGTCGCGCCTGGCCGAGGAGATCGTGATCTGGGCGAGCGCGCCGTATCATTTCATCCGGTTGTCGGACGCGTTCACCACCGGAAGCTCCATCATGCCGCAGAAGCGTAATCCGGATGCGGCGGAGCTGGTGCGGGCAAAGACCGGCCGCGTCACCGGTGCGCTGATGGCACTGCTGGTGGTCATGAAAGGCCTGCCGCTGGCGTATGCCAAGGACATGCAGGAGGACAAGGAGCCGGTGTTCGATGCTACCGAAGCGTGGGCCCTGTCGCTCGCGGCGATGGCGGGAATGGTGCGCGACATGGCGCCCGACACCGCGCGGATGCGGAAATTTGCCGGATCGGGGTTCGCGACCGCGACCGACCTGGCGGACTGGCTGGTGCGGGTTTTGCGGTTGCCCTTCCGAGAGGCGCATCACGTGACCGGGCGGCTGGTGGCGCTGGCGGATTCACAGGGCTGTGAACTGGGCGGCCTCTCGCTCGCGCAAATGCAGAGCCTGGAGCCGCGGATCACCGCGGACGTGTTCTCCGTGCTGTCGGTCGAGGCTTCAGTGGCGTCACGCGTCAGTTTCGGCGGCACCGCTCCCGCAAATGTCGCGCGGGAGGCTGCCCGGTGGCTGGCCGCACTCTGAGGGCAATGGCGATGCTCATTGTCCTGCTGGCGCCGCTGCTGGCACCCCTGGCGCTTACCGCCTGCGGGAAGAAGGGACCGCCGGAACCGCCGGGGCCACCGGACAAGGTGACTTGGCCGCGCGCCTATCCGACCTATTGAACTCGTCTGCCCGTTTGCCCCCGGGAGGTCCTTCGCCATATGCGGGACGGGTCGTGCCCCGGG
>DATDIC010000422.1:0-9546 GCA_036521275.1 Acetobacteraceae bacterium | reverse complement strand
GCAGCCCGACGAGTGATCATCCCTGGAGGTCCTTCATTACGGAGTTTACTTCAGGTCGCGAAATCGCGACCAACTGCGGACATGCCACAGCCGGTCCGGTTTGCATAGCGGCTGTTAAGAACCCGCAGGCGCGCAGTGCACCTTTTTCCCTGCTTTGGCACAGGGCCGGAGCATCTTCGCGGCCGGGGAGATGCTCCGGCCCCGGCTGCCCCTAGGCCTGCGGCGCTACCCCCACATAATGATACTGATGCAGAATATCGTCCGCTGGGTAATTCTTGTCCTGCTTGATCTGGAAGATGCTGATCGTCCGGTCGGTCAGATCGCCGTTCTGATCGAACGACACCGGCCCCTGAAGCGTCTTCACGCGTGACGTCTGGATCGCATCCCGCACCGTGTCCTTGTTCACCGGCTTCTTCGCCGCGGCCACCCGCTTGATGGCATCCACGATCACCAGCCCGGCATCATAGGCGGTGATCGCGTAGTCGTCCGGCTGAGTGTGGAACTTATCATTGTATGCCTTCACCCAGGCCTGAGCGTCCGACTCCTCCGTGCTGTGCGGTGAGGCGATAGTCGCGTACCAACCCTGGTTGGCCGGGTAGCCGACGCCGTTCAGCATCTCGACCGAGTACACGCCGTCGCCGCCGCCCTTGATCACGTTCGGAATGATGTCGTAGGCCTGCTTGGCGAGCTTTACGCCCGCCTGGCCGACGCCTCCGTAATACAGCGCGCCCGGGTTCAGCGACTTGATTTTCGTGAGCACGGCCGAATAGTCGGCCGCCTTCGGATCCAGCCGGTCCCGCCCGAGCACCTTTATGCCTTTGGCCTCCGCCTCTCTCTGGAACGCATCAGCAAGCCCGACGCCGTAAGCGCCACTATCGTCGAGAATATACACGGTCTTGACGCCGAGCTTCTCGGCGAAATAGTTGGCGAGTTCCGGGCCCTGGAATGCATCCGTGGTCACTGTACGGAAATAGATCGCCTTGCCGCCCGGCTTGTACTGCGCGGCAAATTTCGGATCGGTGATGTCGGGATTGGTGGAGGACGGGGTTATGGTCGCCAAGTCCCCTTCGCTCAGGATCGGCGCCATCGCCTTTCCGGCGCCGCTCATCATCGGGCCGACCGCAGCAACGACCCCGTCGCCGACCATTTTACGCGCGTTCGTCGCGGCCTGTGCGGGATCGTACTGGCCGGCGGTGGCGGTGCCGTCGTCGTAGGTGATCACCTGCAACTGATAACCCGGGATCTCATGCTTCGCGTTGGCGTCGTCGAACGCCATCTGCGCGCCATGCAGGATTCGCTGGGCGCTTTCCGCATCCGCGCCAGTGAGCGACAGGTCTATCCCGATCTTGATGAGTTTCGCGCTTCCCTGCGCGTCGGCCAGCCTGCCGCCGGCAAGCATGGTTGTGGCGGTCACCGCAGCCAGGCGGGCTGCATCTCTTCTTGTGATCATTGTGAATTCTCCCTGAGCCTGTGCGCGCTCCTGCGCACGGGACAAGTGAATGCACTAAATCGCCCCGGCTGGAAGCCCCTTCTGGGGCCAGGAAACGAGTGCGGACATATCGCCGGCTGGACAGCCGGGTCTATTCCGTCAGCGGGCTCCAGCGCCGTTTTCGATAGTGGGGTCGCCTCCTTGCGGGCGTGCCCGCTAGCCAAGCATCGGCTTCATGTTCCAGCAGGAAGACGTCACCCGGCCACCCCGACGGACCCGGCTATGGCAGGGCGGCAATCAGGGAAGCTTTGTACCATGATGGTTACAAGGCTTTCGTTACGTGTCAGTCAGTGGCTGAACTCATTCAGCGGCGCACGCGCTACGCGTTGCTCCCGCGACACCGTCTCCGACGCCGCTGCGTCGTTCGAAGACGTCAGCTCCCGCACGGAGTCCGGCCAGCGAGCGACCAGCCTGGTGCCTTCCCCTGGCTGCGCGATGATTTCCAGCGTTGCGCCCTGCATGGCGATAAGACCCTCGACCTCTCGCAGGGCCGCCGCCTGAATTGCGTGATTCGCACCCGGACCATCGTCGCCCACAGTCACCTGAATTCGGCCGCCGTGCCGCGTCGCGGTCACCAGCACGCGCCCCATGGGTGCCTGCTCGGCCGCATGAGCGATCATCGCCGCCAGCGCCTTGCGGAACCGATGCGCATCGGTCCGCATAGCAAGATCCTGCCGAACCGCAAATTCGAACCGGGTCCGTCCGAAGCAGGACGCCGCGGCTTCCTTCAGCGCCGCCCGCACTTCCTGCTCCACATCCAGCAAGGGACGAGGGTCGACACCGCCCGGTGATTCTGAAGCTGCGGCTGGCAAAGTGACCTTCCCAGGCAAATCAGCTCGGTTGTCTACAGCAGACATGGGGACAACCGAGGGTTCCGTCAGTACCCTGACGGTGCGGAGCCGAGTGGATGCGTCCACCAACCATGCCGATAGTGACATGCCGACAATATGCACCTTATGGTTGCATATTGCCAGACAAATTCCCGCACACCGTGATTGTTTTAATTTCGTAGTTTACTGCTGCGTGCCCGGGTACTCCGCCTCGTTCATAAACGGGAAAGGGCCGCCAAATCGTTCGACATACACGATATGCGATACGATACCATCGTCTGCGGTCCAGCGATGAAGCTGGTAAGCTGGCGGCTCGAATACAAAGGCGCCGGCGTCCTGGGGGTCGAACGACAACTCGACCTGGTGGGCGACGGAGGGTGCGATGGACGCGATAGCCTGACCCATCCGCACCACCACTGGCCGATGAACATGCCCGCAAATGATCCGCTCCACCTGCTTATGGCGAGCAATCAGGCCCGCAAATTCAGAGGAGTTGCGCATATTGATGCGGTCCATGTGGCCGATCCCGCAGAAGAACGGCGGGTGATGCATGGCAACCACGGTCGGCCGTTGGGGGGCCGCAGCCAGGGTACGCTCCAGAAACCGGAGCCGCTCGGCGCACAATTCTCCGTGCCCGGCGCCGGGCACGAGCGTGTCCAGCATGATCAGCCGTACCGGATGATCCTCGATCACGTACTGCACGAAATGCGGGTCGCTGGTCACCCCAGGCAGATGCGCCAGCCCCTCCCGCAACACGCCTCGCCGGTCGTGATTGCCGGGGATGACATACACCGGCATGGTCAGATTGTGCCGCAGCATGCGGGCCAGGTTCGCGTATTCCTCGCTCAGCCCGCATTCGGTAAGGTCGCCGGTAATTATGACCACATCCGGGCGTGGCTGCAGCGCGGCTACCGAGCGCAAGGCCCGTTCCGCGAAAACATTCGTCTCCACCACGCGGTTGGCCGGCTTGCCGACAGGTCTGACATGAAGGTCGGTCAATTGAGCGATCAGCATAGTACATCCGTAGAGGTGTTTGCCGTTACCCGCCCGGTGCGGCGGCCAATCTAGATCATCTATCGCCCGTCGGTTGGGAAGCCGTAAAGCCGGGCAGGGTTGTCGACCAGGATACACTGCCGCGCGTCGGGGTCCGACACCCAGTTGTGGAACTGATCCAGCAGCAGGCCGGCATCCGGAACCGGATCCATGCCCGGGTGCGGCCAATCGGTCCCCCAGACGCATCGTTCGGGCGCGGCGGCTGCCAGGGCGCGCACATTATCGCCGGCGTCGTCCCACGGCGCGCCTTTCGACGAGGCACGGTAGCTGCACAGCTTCATCCAGGCGCGGCCGGAGTCGAGCAGGCGGAGCAGGGCGTGGAAGTGCGGATGGCCGGTGCCGTGCCCGGTGCGGACGCCGCCGAGATGATCGATCACCACCTCAACCGGCAACCGCGTCAGGCGCGGTGCCAACTCCGCCAGCCGGTCGCCATCGGCGTAGATCTGGATGTGCCATCCGAGCGGCGCGATCCGGTGCGCCAGCGCATCGAGCTGATCCTCGGGCGTGCTGTTGCCGCTGACCAGATTGAACCGTACGCCGCGGACGCCAGCGGCATCGAGTTGGCGGAGCGCCGCATCGTCGAAACGATCATCGATGACGGCGACCGCGCGCGCCCGGTCGACGCCGAAACGTTGCACGGCATCCAACGTGGCCCGGTTGTCAGTGCCATACACGCTGGCCTGTACCACGACCATCCGCTCCAGCCCAACCGCGCCGGCCATCGCCAGGTAATCCTCCACGCTGGCGGCCGGCGGGTCGTAGCCGCGGCCGGCATCCAGCGGGAACCGCTCATACGGGCCGAAAATGTGGAAATGGCAGTCGCAGGCGCCTGCGGGTGCTTGGACCCGGGGTGGCGTTGTCATCGCACGGTCTCCGGCGGCTAGGTTGCTGGCAGCATGGCCCGAAACCACTACCACACTGCCGCGCCGTGTCATGGGTCGGGCGCCCATCCGGTCATCATCGCCAGCCGCAGCGTCACCGCGAGGCCGGTCTCGTCCGTCGGCATGGCATCCAGGGCAGCAGGAAACAGCAGGCGGGGCGGAATGCGGCGGTCTCGCAGCCGTAATGCGTTGCTCTCACCGGCGGCGCGCATGTCGCGCAGCAACGTCAGCGGATTGGAATAAAGGAGCCGGATCTCCTCCTGGTCGGCAACCGGGAGAGCGTACCCCGCCCGCTGCAGCAGCGCGGCGCAATCGCGCAACATCGGAAACGGCGACACGCGCGGCGAGGCACCACCGGTCAGCTCGGCCTCGGCCTCGGCCAACGCCGTGCGCAGCTCGCCCAATGTGCCGAGTGCCGGCATGCTGGCCAGCAGCAGCCCGGCAGGCCGCAGCGCATGCCGAAGCTGGATCAGCGCCCCCGGCAGGTCATTGATCCAGTGCAGCGACAGGCTTGCCACGACAAGATCGAAGCTGCCTGGCGCGAAGGGCAGGAACTCGGCATCGGCGGCGACGGCCGGAGACGGATTGATCGCCGCCATGGCGGGAGAGAGATCGCAGCAGACCGTGTCGATGCCGCGCGCCCGCAGCAGGGGCGCAACGACGCCCCGTCCCCCCAGGTCCAGCGCCCGGCCGAAGCGCACCGTCGTGTCGTCAAGCCGGTCCAGCAGCCGTTCGGCCAGGTCGCTCAACAGCCCGGCGACCGATCCGACCTGCCCCGCCGCCCGGTCGCGGTGCCGGCGGACCGCCCGGACATCGAACATGTCGCTGTCGCCGCTCATCACCCGATTATATGGGCAATGTCAGGCCGGCAGCCCCGTTATCCGCGGGATCAATGTGTCCGACCAAGCCACCGACCTCCGTTGCAAACACACGCCATATGCCGCCAGCGCCGGTGCCATCAGCGCCGCCGGGTTGCCGGCCGCGAGCCGGAGCGCCATGGCCGCCGGCGCCAGCCCCCAAGCCGCCAGGTTGCGTACCGCTTGGTCCAGCCGCAGCGAGGAACCTGCCAGCATGGTCCCGCCGGGCACCCGGACTGAGCCATCGGCGGCGTGCTCGATCGCCATGCCGGCAAATTCGTAGCGGCCGGCGGGAGCGGCGGCAGCCGCGGTCGCGTCGGTGACCAGAATGCTGCGCTCAAGACTCTTTGCCCGCAGCATCACCTTCAGCGCCGGCGGCGGGACATGGATGCCATCGGCGATGAAGCTCGCCCAAAGCCTGTCCTCCCCGAGCTGGGCGAGCAGCGGATTGGCGAATTTCGGCAGCAAGCCCCGCAACCCATTGCCGAGATGTGTGCTCAAGGATGCGCCGGCGTCCGCCGCCGCGGTTACCTGAGCCGCGGACGCGGCGGTATGGCCCAGCGCGACAACCTTGCCACGCTGCCGCGCCCAGCGGATCAGCTCCACGGCGCCGTCCCGTTCCGGCGCCAGGGTCAGCAGCAGGATCGGGCGGCGCAGCGGCGCTTCCAGCCGTTGCACCAGCGCGGGATCCGGGGCCTGCATTGCGGAGGCGGGATGGCAGCCGGCAAATCCGTCTTCCGGGCTGAGAAACGGTCCTTCCAGATGATATCCGGGGACCATCGCCCCCCCGAACCGGCTGATCGCCACCGCCCGGTCGAGTGCCGCCAGCCGCTCTGCCAGAATGCCGGCCGGCGCGGTGATGATCGTCGGCAGGCACTGCGTGACCCCGCTGCGCCACATGCTCTCTAGCGCATGGTCCACACCGTCGGGCGTAATGTCGGCGGAGTTGAAGTCGATCCCCGCGTATCCGTTCACCTGGAGATCGAACAGCCCCTGGGCCTGCATGCGGGGGACCGTGGAGATCGGCCGGAAGCCTGTCAACCGGCCGCTGATTTGCGACAAGCGTTTGTGCGGTCCTGCAACCGCTCCGCACACAGCCGGTTCTTCACAGGTGCCAAACCCTTCCCAACCCAAATCGCCCCTGCCCCGCACACCGACCCCAATCTGGTGGCTATGGGTGCCGCTGGTCGCCATAATGTTGTTCAGCTTGTTTGCCGGGGCCGGCCACGGCCACTATCAGACGATTCCCTACAGCCAGTTCCAGCAGTTACTTGATCAAGGGAAGGTCAAGAGCGTGGTCGTCTCCGGCCAGACGATCCAGGGGGACCTGACCGAGAATCTGCCGAACAGCAAGACAGCCGAATTCGTTACTTACGCGGTCCCCTCGACGCTCGCCAGCCAACTCGCTCAGCATCATGTGGAGTTCACCGGCGGCGCGAGCGGATCGGGATGGGGCACTCTGCTGTCCTGGGTGATTCCGCCGCTGATCTTCGTCGGCATCTGGCTGTTCGCGATGCGCGGCATGGCAGGTCGCATGGGCGGCGGATTCGGTGGCGGACTGATGTCGATCGGGCGCAGCAAGGCGAAGCTGGCGGCGGAAACTGGCGTCGCGACCCGATTCAGTGACATCGCCGGGGTGGACGAAGCCAAGGTCGAGCTGCACGAGTTCGTTGATTACCTGAAGCGTCCGAAAGAGTTCAGCCGCCTTGGTGCGCATGTGCCGCGCGGCATCCTGTTGGTCGGGCCACCAGGCACCGGCAAGACATTGCTAGCCCGTGCGGTGGCCGGAGAGGCTGGGGTGCCGTTCTTCTCCACGAACGGGGCGGAGTTCGTGGAGATGTTCGTGGGGGTCGGAGCAGCGCGGGTGCGCGACCTGTTCACGCAGGCCCGCAAGCAGTCGCCCTGCATCGTCTTCATCGACGAATTGGACGCGTTGGGGCGGGCGCGCAACGCCAGCCCGGTCCAGGGCCAGGACGAGAAGGAGCAGACGCTCAATCAACTACTGGCCGAGATGGACGGGTTCGACCGTTCGGAGGCGATCGTCGTGCTGGCGGCGACCAATCGGCCGGAGATCATCGACCCGGCGTTGCTGCGGGCAGGACGGTTCGATCGCCAGATCCTGGTCGATCGGCCGGACAAGAAAGGCCGGATCGAGATACTGCGCATCCACCTGAAGCCGCTGAAGCTGGCGCCGGCGGTGAAGCTGGAGGAGATCGCGGCCCTGACGCCCGGCTTCACCGGGGCCGACCTGGCCAATCTGGGGAACGAGGCCGCGGTGCTGGCGACGCGACGCGACGCGGACGCGATCGAGATGCAGGACTTCACCGAGGCGGTGGAGCGGGTAATCGCCGGATTGGAGAAACGATCGCGGATTTTGGTGCCGAAGGAACGGCGCACCGTGGCTTATCATGAGATGGGTCATGCGCTGGTCGCCATGGCCATTCCAGGCACCGACCCGGTCCATAAGATCTCGATCATTCCGCGGGGCATCGGTGCGCTCGGCTACACAATGCAGCACCCGGCCGAGGATCGGTTCCTGATGAGCCGGCAGGAGTTGGAGGATCGCATGTGCGTGCTGCTGGGCGGCCGTGCTGCGGAAATGCTACTGGGAGACAACGTCTCTACCGGGGCGGCGGACGACCTGACCAAGGCGACGGACATCGCGCGCGGGATCGTGCTGCGATACGGGATGGATTCGCGATTGGGGCCAGTGGCATGGGACACTGATCCGGGCAGCCAGTTCCTGCAGCAGCAGCCGGGCGCGTTCTGGCGCCAGCGCCGGTTCAGCGAGGAAACCGCGCACGACATCGACGTGGCGGTACGGGCGCGCATGGAAGGGGCGCTGAAGCGGGCGGTAGCGATCCTGCGTGAGAACCGGGCGGTGCTGGACCAGGGTGCCGCGGCCTTGCTCGCCCATGAGACGCTGACAGGGGATGAGATTCCGCGCCCGGTGCCGGTGGCGATTGCGGCGGAGTAGCGCGCGCTCAGGCGGGCGGTCGGCGCTGGGTCGGATTCGCAGCAGCCGAACGAACTCCCTCAGGAGTGCGTCCTCAGAAACTGCACCACGCGGGTTGGCTGTTCGAGATGGCCAACCCACAGGCGGCGATGCCGCCGGTGTAAGCCGCCCGTCACGCTCCTGACGTCGAACTCCCGACAACCTCGAATCGTCGCTGGCTTGCCGGCGGCCCGCCTCCGGGCCTGCGAGCCGCGGCGAGGCAAGCGTTCAGTGCGTCTCGCAACGAGCTGACATAGTGGTCCGCCCCGGCAGCCTGCTGGGACGCCCGGTCCCGCATGAACGGGTCCGCCGCCGGCCAGATGCCGACAAGAATTACCGCCGTCGAAAACCGCTGTCTCAGGCGCCGGATGAGGAACCGAAGGTGAGCCGGGCTACCAGTGATGTCGAGATACGAAAGGCACACCATGGCGATGCCCGACGAGTCCAGACTGGCGATCCGCGCACGCGAAACCGCTTCATAGGGAACCGTGCGGCTGCGGATTCCGTGCTTCTCCAGCAATTGTGCAAGCATCGCCGAAGCAGCCTCGTCCAGCGGCCCGCGGCCGGGGATGCAAAGTACCGGCGTTTCGCCCCGCCATTCCGGCGATCGCGTATCGTCGGTCGCTGCATTGCCGGCAGGAACCGGTTCGGGCGCATTGATCGGATCGTCCGGCGCTTTCCCGGCAATGCTTTCCTCATGTTTCGAGGGTGATGGCTGCACGTCGTCGTGGTCAGCCAGATCATTTACCAGTTCCTGCACTGCGCGATTGATGCGTTCGACCTGTTGTTGTCCCAGCACGCCGCGATTGGCATCGGCGGCGGCCATCTGCAGGCCTTCGAGTGCCACCTCGTCGTAATATGCTGACAGGGAATGCTCGGCGAGAAACCGCTCCGCCTGCTCCGCGGCCTCATCGGGATCGCCGGCAAGAATACGTTGATAAAAATTCTCAGTCGGAGTCAAAGCCGGGCGATCACCCAGCATGACGTCGAGGAACTCCAGTTGCTCGATATGCCGGCCGAGCACGACCAGGCAGAGCGTCAACGGGGTGGATAGAATGAGCCCGATCGGCCCCCAGATCCATGTCCAGAATATCGCAGCGATAATCACGGAAAACGGTGAGAGGCCGGTGCTATGGCCGTACACCATGGGCTCGACGGCCTGGCCCATGATCAGTTCGGTCACGATGTAGAGCACGGCCGTCCAGAGTACCATGCTCCAGCCGTTGCCGACCGCGGCGGCAAGCACGAGCGGCAGGGCGGCGGCAATATACGAGCCGATATACGGCACGAATCGCAGGATTGCGCCAAGTATCCCCCACAGCCCCGCGCTCGGCACGCCGATGAAATAAAGCCCCACGCCGACGATCGCGCCGAACGCACAATTGAGCCCTAGCTGTGTGAGAAAATATCGCGTCAGCCGCCGCCCGGCATCGTCCATCGC
>DATDIC010000421.1:0-2879 GCA_036521275.1 Acetobacteraceae bacterium | reverse complement strand
TGGCTTGATATCCTGGACTGTTGTAGCCACATTCGAGCCACACGGTTCATCCAGGGAAGGCATCATGGCCGCCGACACCATTGTCCGCTCGCGAATCGATACGGCCACCAAAGAACGGGCCGCCGCCGCCCTGGCGGCAATGGGACTGACGATCTCCGACGCGATCCGCCTGTTGCTGCTGCGTGTCGCCGACGAAAAGCGCCTGCCGTTCGAGGTGAAGGTGCCGAATGCGGCGAGCCGCCGCGCGATAAAGGAATTGATGGACGGGAAGGGCAAGCGGTCGAAATCGGCCGCCGCACTTTTCGAGGACCTGGGAATTTGACATGCCGACGCCGGTTTGGTCCGGCCGGTTCAAACGGGATGTGAAACGGGCCGAACGGCGCGGTAAGGACATCGACAAACTCAAAGTTGTCCTGACGCTGTTGCTGGAGGAGAAGCCGCTCCCGCCGCGTTACAACGATCATCCGCTCAAGGGCGACTGGAACGGATTCCGCGACCTTCACATCGAACCGGATTGGCTCTTGCTCTATCGCATCGAGGGCGGCGAGCTGCAGCTTGCCCGCACCGGCACCCATTCGGACCTGTTCGACGAATGACAAATTGAGCAGGGGCGGCGATTCCGCCGGGAGTTTCCAAGTCGGGCGGGCTCATCCGCGTGCCGCCGACAGCCGAAGCCTCAATACGGCTCCCCCACGAAGATAAACGTCGTCCCCGTCACGATCGGCGCGCTGGCCCCGACGAACGACACGTTGGCATCCTTGACCTGGCGCGACCCGGCGCGGCCCGACGCCTGCAGCGCGCCCTCGATGATGTGCCAAAGCCCGTGGATGCGCCCGGTCCCAAGACTGCCGCCGAACGTGTTCAAAGGCAGGTCGCCGTCCAGTTCGATGCGTCCGTCCTGGATGAAATCCAGCGCCTCGCCTTCCTTGCAGAACCCATACGACTCCAACCCGTAGATCACCGAAGCCGAGAACCCGTCATAGATCTGCGCCACGTCGACATCCTTCGGCCCGAACCCCGACCGTTCCCACGTCAACTTCGCCGACGAACTCCCGCCCTCCATATAGCTGGACAAGCTTCCAATCCGCCCCGCCACCTCGAAATGCAGCCGCTGTCCGTAGCCAGCCAAATAAGCGGGCTTCGGCTTCAGATCCCGCGCCCGGTCCGCGGTCGTCAGCACGATGGCCACCGCCCCTTGCACCGGAATGTCGCAATCGAACAGGCAGAACGGGTACGCGACCATCCGTGATGCGAAATAGTCCTCGCGCGACAGCGGTGTGCCATAGAACCAGGCGTGCGGATTGTGCTGCGTATGGCGGCGCTGCGTCACCGCCAAGGTCGCCATCTTCTCGCGGCTCTGCCCGTTCCGTTCCAGCCAGCGCGTGTACGCGACCGCCATCCCCTGCCCCGGGCCGCCGAAACCGTACGGCGCCGTGAACTGGGCGGCACCCTGAGCATGGGCGCCGGGCAGGTTCTGATAGGTGCCGCGAGGGTTGTGCATCGCCCGCCACACCACCGCGTATTTGCACACCCCCGCCAGCAGCGCGTTCACCGCCTGCTGCACCGCGCCGCCGATATTCGTGGTTCCCACCTGGATGTGCCACGTCAGCGCCGGCAGCTTCAGCATCGCCATCATGCAGTTGACGGACACGATGGAGATGCCGTCCACCTCCGCATGCCCCGTCGCCGGCAGTTCCGGATAGGTCGCCAGGCCGTCGATGTCCTCCATCCGCAGTCCCGAATCGGCGACCGCGCCCTTCACCGCCTCCAGCGCATGCGCGGCGAGCGGAATGTCGGCCGAGCGCGTGACCTTGGAAAATCCCACGCCGCTGACGGCCACTTTGCATCGATTGTCCCACATGCGGTGCTTCTCCCGTTATCCGGCGCGCGCGAGACGAAACTGCGGCAGCGTGATGTCGTCGTTCAGCTTCTCGAAGATGACCTCGACCCGGCGCCCGACCTTCGCCTCGGTATACGGCGCTTCAAGCAAGTTGCCGGCGAGCAATGCGCCGGGCGCGGCGTCGAGTTCCACGACGATACTGGCGTACGGCACAGCGGCGGCAAACCGCTTGTCGCCGGTGTGATACATGATGGTGTAGGCGTAGATCGCGCCGTCACCGCGCACGGGTTCGAATTTCAGCTCGGTCCCCATGCACTGGACGCAGGTCGCATAGGGCGGATGCTGGAAATGGCCGCAACTCTGGCAACGTTGCAATTCCAGAACGCCCCGCCTGGCCGCATCCCAGAACGGCTGCGTCCATTCGTTCGGAACCGGGATCGGCCGCGTCACCTTGCTCCACTCGCTCATGCTCTTCGCCTCGTGCCTCCGGTCCGGTCCGCAGTCTCGTGCCGGACGCGGCCATCATATCAGCCGCCGGGATCGGGGATAGTCCGCGCAGCTGCGGGACGCCGTCACGTGCCGGCCTAAGGCGCCGCGGCACCCGGGACAGTTGCGCGAGGGGATTAAACGGGGTAACGCATCTTTAACGAAAACCCCTCTCTTGGAACTCACCATGCCCCGCCTCCTCGTTGTTCTTACCTTGCTTCTGCTGGCCGTGCGTCCGTCCCTGGCCGGCACGGTGACCTATCAGTTCACCGGCGTTTGCACCGATTGTGCCGGCGACGTGTCGGCGCAACTCGTGTTGCAGGATTACACGCCAGGCACCGGCATCGGCAGCGCCTTCGTTTCGTTCACCTATGACGGCAGCAATCTGATCCTAGGTTTCACGATCAGCCAAGGCGGCCAAAACACATCCACTGGCACTCTTCCCGTCGATCTCCCCGGGCCGGCGAGCATTTATGTCCAAGGTGGAACGGCATGGTTCGAGCCGCACTACACAGACTTCTCCAGCTCAAGCGATGGGTCCTGGAGCTTATCG
>DATDIC010000420.1:0-3535 GCA_036521275.1 Acetobacteraceae bacterium | reverse complement strand
TGTTTTTCACCGTTCTATGATTCCGGATACCTGGTCGATAATCTGACCCTTTCCTCTTGTATTCCACCGCGTGGGTATCTGCGCGAAGTGTGAGGTGTCTCACACAACTTCCACGATACATGGACCATCGTGCCGATGATGGATGGATGGTCCATCCATGCAGCCAGTAACCACAACAGGACGAAAAAATATGAGCACAGCATTCCCTTTCCGCTTTGTGAATGTGGGAAATCCTGTCCCCTTCACTATCGAAGCAAATCCCGATTTCCCGACAGAAACCGAGCCCCTCTGCATCCTGAACAATCTGGGGACTGCCCCGGCTCCGGATACTTTCCTTACGATCGGCGCCGGCGTTGCTCCGAACGATCCGGACCCTTGGGAGCTGACTTTCCACTGGGCGACGGTCGGCGGGGCCGCTGCTGGTGCGTGGCAGTTGGATGCATTTCTTGAGAGCGTCAGTGGTCCTGGTCCGAACATCACCTTGCCGGGATTTCCCGCCGTCATCCCGTCGGTCACTCCAGCGAAACACACGATCGTCGTGCCAATGCCGCCAAACGTTGTGTTCCCCCCTGGAGCGGGCGTGTATCTCTATCGGCTCTTTGTCACCCTTCGGTGGGCAATTGCAGGACCGATTGTCCGCGTGGCTGGTCGCGCAGACGGGCCACTGATGGAGTTCTACCGGCCTGCATAATCAGCCCGCGCCGCCCCGGTTCGCTGGGGCGGCATCTCAACGCCCTATAAGCCGCTGCAATGGCACACTTGGATCGGCGACGGCGTCCGGATCAACCGGACGTTTCGCGCGGATCAGTGCTTGGCCGACACGGATCTCGCGCGGATTGTTGGCTGCGGTAAGGCCGACCACGCTGCCATCCTCGGCCAGATGAACCGCAGTGAATACTGCAGGCGGTGCGTTCGCGCGAACAATCGTCCGCACTGCATCGGCCGGCAATCCCGCCACCTGCAGGTTCACCCCATGCTGATCGGTCCAGAACCACGGGATATCGTCATAGGGCGTCGTGTCGCCGCACATCGCCTTGCCGACAGCGATGCCATGGTTCTGCGCGTGCCGCCACGATTCCAACCGCAGCCGTCGACCGAACAGCGGATGATGGAATGCTGTGACATCGCCTGCTGCATAGACGTCGGTGGCGCTGGTGCGGCCGAATTCATCGACCACGATGCCGCCTTCCAGCGCGAGGCCGCCATTTTCGGCCAATGCGAGATTGCGCTGCATGCCGACGCCGGCAATCACTATGTCGGCGTGGAATTCCCCGCCGCCACGGCAGATCACATGCAATCCGCCCGTCCGGGCATCCTCGATTGCATCGACAATCACCCCGAAATGCAATGCAACGCCAGCATCGCGATGCAGCGTCTCAATGAAATGAGCGCCCTCGGGTGAGACACTTCGGCCCATGGCGCGCGGCAGCGCTTCCAGCACTGTCACCTCGGCTCCTCGCCGGCAAGCAGATGAGGCGATCTCCAGCCCTATCACGCCGGCGCCGATGCAAATGACACGTTGCGCCGAGGCAAGCTTGCCGCGGATCAGCCTTGCGTCCTCGATAGTGCGTAGATAGAGCGCCTTGTCACCGCCCGGGATCGGCAGATGTCGCGCCCTGCCGCCAACTGTGAGGACGAGCCGATCGTAGTCCACACTCCGGCCGTCAGACAGGCTGACGCGATGCCCGACGGCATCCAGCTCTGTCACCGTGGCTCCCAGCACCAGCTCGATCCGCTGATCCTCATAGCGTTCCGCCGCGTGAAAGAACGCGATCGGCGGTTCCGGCTCATCCGTCAGCACAGCCTTGGACAAGGGCGGACGCTCATACGGGCGCCACGGTTCGTCGCCAATCAGCAGGACCCGGCCCTCATAGTTGGCTTGGCGCATGCCGATCGCAGCCCAGCCGCCGGCCTGCCCGGCACCAACGATGACGTGCGTCATCGAGTCACAGGCGCCTTGTCTGGCAGCCAGACATCGGTCCAGCCGATGTTGTCGGATGTGCTCAGCTTGACTTCGGTACGCCCGAGCCCCTGCCGGCTAAGAATCTGAATCCCGATTGGCTGAGAGATTATCTGGCAGTCGACTGCCTGGGTGTCGCCGCCGCTCGCGCGCGCCGTTATATTGGCGGCGTAGCGCTCAAGATCGTCCGCAGTGCGACACAGAACGGCACCCGGATCGAGCCGCGGCCACACGGTTGGTTGAGCACGCGGCGGTGGCGGCGAGGCTGGCGCCTTCTTCTGGCCCATAATGCCGGGCGCGTCGAGCATCACGTGCTGCGCCGAAGCGGTCTGGACCGCGGCGACCGTGACCGCCGCAAGCAGGCTGATACGCATAAGTCCGGATGCCGACATAGCCCCTCCAACACCCCGTAAATCGCCACAGTCTAGGTGTCTGCCGACGCCGTGAGCAACCGGTGCTTGGCCCGCCCCGCGCCGGCTGGCATGTTGTGCTCGAACAGGAACCAGGAGAGCGATATGGCTGACGGCCAGTGGGTGCGGGTAGCGAGTGTTGCGGATGTGGCCGAAGGCCAGGTGCACCCGGTGCGGGTTGGTGAACATGAGATAGCGTTGTATCACCTGCCAGGTGGCGAATATCGCGCCACGGACAATATCTGTACCCACGAATACGCCCAGCTCTCCGACGGTTGGCTGGAGGATGGCTGCATCGAGTGCCCGCTGCACGCGGCACGCTTCGACATACGTACCGGCAAGGCTCTGTGCGCACCCGCCGAGGCGAACCTCAAGGTGTTCGAGGTGAAGATCGAGGCCGGTGATCTGCTGCTGAGGGTCTGACGCCGGCACGAAATGCGGCGCAGATTGCAGCGCGGTGGGGCATCGTTGATCGGATGCCCTGCCGACTCCAATCAACCGGGCTTCTGGGTACGGGAGAGCCAGCAGCGATGGCGACGCAATTTTTGGGTCTCCTCGGGGAGGGTCTCATGGTGGGTCTGCTGCTGGGGGTTGCCGACGGGCGACCAAGGGACGGGTCGTCCGCGGGTGCCGTTCCGCTCATTGGCTGAAACCCTACACTCACAGCGGCTGTTGCATGGCGCGCGGACAAGCACTTGGCTCCGAGCCTGATAAGGCCGAGCCGATCCCCGTCCTCCGGCTGTTGACCCCGCTGCACGCACCCAGCCAGGGAAATAATGCCGTTTCGCTCAGACCCGGCCCGAAGCAACACGATCACTCCAATATGTCGTGAAGGAAAACTCGCACCTGCTTCTCGGCGTCTCGAGTCGCTTCTGGATCGTAGGCCATGTGGTGACCAAGGATTTGATATGGGACGGTCGCGGGAACGTCGAAGTCGTGCGTGGCATCAGGATACACGACAAGCTTGATTGGAGCTCCTTTCTTATTGGCATCGTCGACCATGTTTCTGCACGCCTGTGCCCAAGCCCAATCATCCTTCTCACCGATCAGGACCAGCGTGGGTACGCGGACGTTGCCACTGTCGCCAGTGCACGTCGGATAGAACGCTATAGCTCCGCGGAACCTCGCATGATACATCTGTTCCCACAAATTGCTTTCCACATCG
>DATDIC010000419.1:0-11146 GCA_036521275.1 Acetobacteraceae bacterium | reverse complement strand
CAGGCCACCATGCTGGACATCTACCCATTCTCGAAGCGCGCCTATGCGATGGCGATCTTCAGCTCCGGCGTGATGTTCGGCCCGATCATGGGGCCGACGCTCGGCGGTTATCTTACTTACATGTACAACTGGCGGTACGTGTTCTACGTCAATCTGCCGTTCGGCATCCTGGCGATCACCGGCTTGATCCTGTTCATGCCGCGCACCGCGCCGAAGCAGGAGATGCGCTTCGACTGGTGGGGCTTTGCCGTGCTGGCGCTCGGTGTCGGGTCGTTGCAAATGATGCTGGACCGGGGACAGGAGCAGGACTGGTTCGCGTCGCGCGAAATCATCCTGGAGGCGACGCTCGCCGGGGTCGGCCTGTACTTGTTCGTGGTGCACATGCTCACGGCACGGCGGCCGTTCCTGTCCACGGGGGTGTTCCGCGACAGAAACTTCGTCTGCTCGGTGTCGATGACGTTCTGCATCTCCATGGTGATGTTGGCGACATCGGCGCTGCTGGCACCTTATTTGCAGGACTTGGCGGATTACCCCGTGTTCACCGCCGGCATCGCGCTGGCGCCGCGCGGCATCGGCACCATGTTCGCGATGTTCTTCGCCAGTTGGCTGGCCAACCATGTGGATCAGCGCAAGATCATGGCGGTCGGGCTGACCATACTCGGCTTCGCACTGCATGAAATGAGCAGTTGGACCCCCGACGTCACCGAAGGCCAGATGATGGTCACGCTGATGGTGCAAGGCGTGTCCACCGGGCTGATCTTCAATCCGATGACCGTGGTGGCGTTCGTCACCCTGCCGGCGTCGTTGCGGGGCGAGGCCACAGCCTTGCAGGCGCTGGCGCGCAACCTGGGTGCGGCGATCGGCATCTCCGTAACCACCTTCACGCTGTCGCGCAGCGCCCAGACCATGCATGCCGACATCGTCGCCAATATCACGCCGTTCGACCGGATGCTGCAGGGAACCGGGGCGATCGCGCATCTCTGGAACCCAGCCACTGCGCACGGCGCGGCGCTGCTGGACCAGGAGGTCAACCGGCAGGCGCAGATCATCGCCTACAACAACGACTTCCACATGATGGCCTTCATCGTGGTGCCACCACTGCTGCTGCTGTTGCTATTACGCCGCGTCGCGCGGCCATCCGCCGCGGCGGCCGAGTAGCGGGCGCAAACCGGCCATTTCGCGCTTGATTCCGGCCATTTCGCTCCGGCACAAGGCAATCCGTCCGGATTGGCAACGCCCCATTGGCAACGCCCCGGGCGGAGGATCGAATGGCTTCAGCTTGGTCCTGGTGGTCCCGGCTCGGCGCGATGCTGCTGGTTGGCGTGCTGGCCGGCTGCGCCAGCTCGTCACATTACGCCTCCTATCGTGGGCTGCGCACCTCGCCGGGACATTACTATCCACCCCCAGGGCCGCCGGATGATCCGTGGGGGCCGTATGTCGACCAGGCATCGGCGCGGTTCGGCGTGCCGCCCGCCTGGATCCGCGCTGTCATGCGTCAGGAATCCGGCGGCCACGAACAGGTGATCTCGTCCGCAGGCGCCATGGGCCTGATGCAGGTGATGCCGCAAACCTATGCCGAGCTGCGTGACCAGTACGCGCTAGGGAACGACCCGTTCGAGCCGCATGATAATATCATGGCGGGTGCCGCGTACATCAGGGAGATGTACGACCGCTACGGCGCACCGGGATTTCTGGCAGCTTACAATGCAGGACCGAACCGCCTGGATCAGTATTTGTCCAATGGCACGCCGCTTCCGGATGAAACGGTCAGTTACGTCGCCTCGATCGCCCCTCGCCTGAACGGATCCGCCACCATGAGTGGGCCGCTTTCTGTCTATGCCGGCACCGGAGGCGGTGTGCAGTATGCGGCGGCATCGCCATCGCCGACGCTGGTATCATTACCGGCATCGCCCGGCGGAAGTGCTTGCGACCCGGATGCTGCCTATGATCCGGATCAGCCCTGTGCGCCGGCAGCAGCGGCAGTTGCCGTGGCGACCGCGCCGGCTGTGCCGACGCAATCCGTCCTCTATCAGCCGGCGGCACCGCCGGTTCCAACGCAGACGCAATCGGTGCTGTACCAACCTCCCGCATACCAGGCTCCCGCCTACCAAACTCCCGCATACCAGGCTCCCGCCTACCAACCTCCCGCGTACCAGGCTCCCGCCCGGCCTGCCGCGGCCGCGCTGGTTTCGCCGCCGCGGTCACCGGCCCCGTTAATTGCCGCCGCTGATGTAACCGTCGCCGGGCTGGGCGCCGCCGGAACGTGGGGCATCCAGGTCGGCGCGTTCCAGAGCCCCGAATTGGCCCGGGCGGCTACATCCGGCGCACGGTCCGAGCTGCCAGGGCTGCTCGCCTCGGCGCAGCCGAGCTTTCCGCTGACCGAGCCGTTCGGGACCACGCGTCTGTATCGCGCCCGTCTCACCAATTTGTCGGCACAGGCGGCCGCAGAGGCGTGTTCGCATCTGCAGCAATTGGCGCAGGCCTGCATCGTCGTCCAACCAGACCGGTCATAGACGCAGGGTCGAGCCCCCTCTGCGACCCCATCTGCTGCGTGTGAGCTGGGTCACAGAGACCGAGCTGGATGATGTGGCACACAGGGGTACGCCGAGCATAACGGCGCAATTCGGGGACGTGAAGGAGGGTTAAGATGAACGCGCTCCGTACACACGGACTTGTCATGGATCGTCGCGCTATCCTGCGGCTCTCCGCTGCCGCTGTGGTGGCCGGCGCGAGTTTGCGGCCCGGGCGCCCGGCTGCGGCAGCCACCGATCCGATGGCACCCATTCAGCAACTGAATGCCGCGCTGCTCGCGGCAATGAAAGCGGGCCAGCAAGCCGGCTTCGCCCGCCGTTACGCGATCCTGGCACCCGCGGTGGAGCAGGCGATCGATCTGGACACCATTCTGCGCGCATCCGTCGGGCTGCGCTGGGCGACGATGGGCGAGCAGGAGAAAACCGGACTTTCGGCGACTTTCATCCGCTATACGGTCAGCACGTATGCTGCGAATTTCGACTCGTTCTCCGGCCAAAGCTTTCGCATCCTGCCGGACACGCGTTCGCTGTCGAATGGCGATATGATCGTGCACACCCAGATTGTCCGCGCCGACCGGACCGCCACGCCGATCGACTACGTCATGCGTCAGACGCCGACCGGATGGAAGGCGGTGGACGTGCTGGCCGATGGCGCGATCAGCCGGGTTGCGGTGCAGCGGTCGGATTTCCGCGCATTGCTGGATCGGGGCGGCGTGCCGGCCCTGGAAGCGGGACTGATGCACAAGGTCGCCAGCTTGTCAGGCGGCATGGCGGCTTAGGCGCCTACAGCCGCTCGCTCAATGCGATCGCGACGCGGCATCCTGCCTTGATAGCGGCGGAGAGCGCCCGATAACCGGGCGCCTGCTCCGCTCCACGCGCCAGCCCGATGTCGCGATGCTCCTGCTCTTCGGCCTGGAATTCCTTCAGGCGCGCGGCCAGCTCCGGCTCGGTGCCTTCCAGGGCGGTGACCTGGCCGGCGTAATGCGCATCGATCGTTTCCTCGACAGCCACCGTGCAGGCCATTGCCGCGCGTGGTCCGAGAGCCGCCGTGGCCGCTCCCAGAACATACCCGGCGATGTGCCAAAACGGCAGCAGCGCGGTTGGCCGCACCCGGCGTTCCGCCACCAGGGTCTCGAAGCTGCGCAAGTGCCGCTGCTCCTGGTCTGCCATGTGGCGCAGAATCGGGGCGTGTTCGCCACGCCCGAGCACCGCGAGCTGCCCGGCATAGATCCGCGCGGCGCCATATTCCCCGGCATGGTCCACCCGGATCATACGTTCGACCGCCTGCCGCGGCGGCAGATCGCCGGGGAGCCTCATCGTTGGTCGCGCCAGAGATAAGCGGTCAGCGTCGCCACGAAGAGCAGCGAGTAGATCAGGTTCATGGCCGCCATCGATACCGGCAGGAAGGGGACCAGGAAAGTCGGCGCGTCGCACGGCTTGGAGGGCCGCAGCGGCATGGCCGCCAGGCGCTGCGCGAGCGTGCCGGCGGTGATGTGCGGGGCGGCGCATTCCGGCAGCGGGCTCGGCCACCAGCCCAGTTCCACCCCGACATGCAGGCCAGCCAGTCCCGCACTGACCAGCATCGTCAGCGCGACCAGGCCCAATCCCCAGCGTGCCATGCCGCGCGGCAGAAAACAGGAAAGCAGCCCGATCAGGATGGCGGCGCGATACGGCCAGCGCTCCAGCAGGCACAACGCACAGGGTACCAGCCCACCCCAATGCTCCGAGGCGAGCGCGACGCCCAACCCGAGCCCAGCGGCCAGAACCGAAATCGCGGCGGCAGTGTGCGTGTGCGGCGCGCTCATAGGCGCGGTTTGCCCGGCTTCCCGCCCCTGCGCAACCGGAATACTCTGTGCCATCCGTCGTCGGGAGGACCGTTCATGCAACGCATTCTGTGGGGCCGCAGCACATCCAGCAATGTGATGAAGGTGATCTGGCTGCTGGAGGAGCTGAAGCTGCCCTATGAGCGGAAAGACGTCGGCGGCCCGTTCGGCAAGACCGACACGCCGGAATACCGCAGCATGAATCCGACCGGGCTCGTCCCGACCTTGCAGGAGGACGATTTCACCCTGTGGGAGAGCAACGCGATCCTTCGTTACATCTGCAACTCCCAGCGATCGGACACCTCGCTGTGGCCGCGCGACCAGCATGCCCGCGCCAATGTGGATCGCTGGCTGGACGCCCAGCAGACAGTTATGAACCGCCCGCAGGGGACCATCTTCCTGAACATGGTGCGCACACCGCCGGAAAAGCGCGACCAGGCGGCCATCGCCCACGCGATCACCGAGGCGGCACGCGCGTGGGGCATGATCGGCGCCGAACTCGGCCGCCATTCTCACATCGCCGGCGATGACCTGACGTTATGCGACATCGCCTGGGGCGTGCACGTGCATCGCTGGTTCAATATGGATTTCAAGCGCCCGGAGATCCCGCACCTGCGGGAATGGTACGACCGGCTGCTGCATCGTCCGGTGTACAAGGAGCACATTGCGCGTCCGTTGGTGTAATCGACCCCTCCCCCCGGCCCCCTTCCGCAAGGGGAACGGGAGACGCGGTGGGAAATCCGGTGAAGCGGTGCGGAATGCGCTGGATCGCCTCGATCACCCGCCGGCGTGTCGCCGCCGTGTCGTCGGGGCGGAATTCCAGCGTGACGGTATCGACCAGACCGCCGAATCGCCGCGCGACCGCATCTGCCAATCCTTCGTAGGGCGCACGGGCGCAGAATAGATCGAGCGTCTGGTCGGAAACGAGGGACGGCATCTCGTGCCACTTGCCCTCACGCGACAGCGTGTTCAGCCGCACGCCGAGATCGGTCAGGCCGTGCAGGTCGAGAACGCTGCGATAGGCGGGAGTGGAACCATAAAATGCCACGCGGTAGCGAATCTTCTCGGTGGCCGCTCGAACCGCGGCCTCGTCCGGTCCGGTGGCAATGAAACCACCGCCGGTCACTTCGAACTGCGAGAATGATTTGCCGGCCGCGGCGAGTTCCGCCTCCAGAACCGGGCGGACGACCTGTTCCAGGTACTGGCGCGTGGCGAAACCGTGCAGGCGCACGCTGTCTGCCTGGCGCGCGGCGGTCTTCAGCATCAGCGGGCCGACCGCCGCCAGGGCAATCGCCGGTAGCGGCAGGCCCACCGGTTCCGGCGTGAATTCGGGCGTCATCAGGGTAAAGCGATAATGCTTCCCCTGATAATTCAGCCTCTCTCCCCATTCCCAGCAGCGAAAAATAGCACGGAGCGCCTGCACATACTCCCCCATGCGCGCCGCGGGCGCGACCCACGGGACGCTGAAGCGACGCTCATTGTGCGCTTTCACCTGGCTTCCCAGGCCCAGCACGAAGCGCCCGCGCGCGTGCCGGTGCAGGTCCCAGGCCTGGTTGGCGACGATCATGGGGCTGCGTGGAAAGGCGATTGCGACGGAGGTGGCGAGCTGCACACGTTCTGTCGCCAGCGCGGCGAACGCGAGCGGCGCGAACGGATCATGCCGCAGTTCGTTGCTCTGAACGCAATCGAAGCCGTCGGTCTCGGCGGTGCGCGCGGCTGCCCCACACATGCGCCAATCGGCCACCGGCAGCACCGTGGAAACACGCATGGGCCGTGTCCTGAATCGCAGTTCGCCGCTGCTTATTCGGCGCTGCGGCCTCTGCTGATCACGGCGTGAATGCGGTCGAGATCGACCGGTTTGCCGACCAGATCATCGAATCCCGCGGACCTCGCCCGACGGCGGTCCTCGGGGCGGTCGTAGCCGGAGACGGCAACAAGATGCAGCCGCCGCAGCGCCGGATCGTCGCGGCAGGCACGCGCAAGTCCGCACCCATCCATATCACCCGGCAGCGTGAGGTCGCACAGCACGACATCGACGGATTGGCGCCGCGCCTGCTTCAGGGCTTCCGCCGCGTCATGCGCGACCGTCACGCGATAGCCTTCAAGCTCCAGCAGTTCGGCAAAGGTTTCCGCTACATGAAGGTCGTCTTCGACCAGCAGGATCCGCTTGGATCCGGTCAGCATCGAGGCGTGCTGTGCCGCTGGCGGTCGCTCCAGTTCGCCTGTGTCCATCGTTCTTGCTCAACCCCTGGCATCGTCAGCTAAGGGTCCAAGCTGCCGTGAATATGACCATGGTGCAATGAGCGGCGGCGCAAAAGACCGTCAAAGTTTTGCGAGTGCAGGGATGGAGACAATCGATTGTGCGGGCGTCCGCGCTGCCAACGGCGACGCATGGCATGCCGGCAGCGCGAACGGCTCGCCAAAGAGATGCAGCCAAAGGCGCTCGATAATATAGCCGTAGCACGCCGGCCCGAGCGCCGCGTCGCGCATGCGGCGGAGCGCAGCGGCCGGCAGCTCGGCGATCAGTTGATTGTCCACGGCAAATATCGCGCCATAGGCGAACCGTCCTACCAGATGCATGGCGGCACACTCCGCTAGGTTGCGCAAGCCGCAGCTCGCGAAAAAGTGGCTCGCGAGATTGATGCCTTCCGGCAGCCCGCACACATTGCGGTAAGCGTGCCCCGTGCGGGCAGCGCCGACATCAATGAATTCGACCGGGTTCCACGTTGCCAGCGAAAACAGCTCGGGCCGCACACGAAGCCCTGTCGAGCCCGCGTTCCTTTGCAGCAGTGCCGTCGGCGGGACATTGGCGCCTTCCTTCCAGCACCACGATAGCGGCTGGATCGGCTGCCACTCGTCGGACCCGGCCAGCAGTTCGAGGAAGTCCGGACTGTGCTCGAACGGGTCACCCTGGCAGAACACGGTGAAGTCGCCGAGACCCGGTCCGTGTTCGAGCATGTGGGTCAGGTAGGATTCCGATTCACGGCCTACGTTGCGCCGCTCGATGATGCGCACGCGCGATCCTAGCGGGCCGGCTTCGATCGGCTCCCCCTTGTTGTATACGTGGATGTGAAACTCGGGTGGGACGAGCTGGATCCACTCCAGCGGTTCATTGTAACGGGCGATGACGAGGTCGTTCATGACCGCTCGATCTCCCTTTGCTGATCCAGGGATTCTGTTTCACGAGTAGGCAACGGCGCCGATCCCAAGGAAGCGCTTGCCGGTCCGATCGTACGTTTCCCGATACTGGTCGGTCTGCTCGAACACGAAACGGGCGGGCACAATGCTGCGGATGTGGCGCCACACCTCCCTTACGCCCGGACAGTTGTCGTTGGTGATGTCGTGCACGGCGACGATGCGCGCGCTGTCCTTCACCGCCTGGTAATCCGCCCAGCAGCCTTCGCGCGAATGGTCCCCGTCGATCAGCGCCAGGTCCCATACGCCGCGCAGGATATCGCGCGCCGGCCGGTCCTGGCTGGAGCCGAGATGGTACTGGAACTGACGGAACTCCTGCTGATATCCGCGCAAGAGCGGGCTTTCTTCCAGATCGATCGCACAGGCATTTGCGATCGGCGTGAACCGGTCGAGATATTCGACGGTGATGATGAATGTGCCGCCGTGGCGGCTGCCGATCTCGACATAGCTGGTGACATTGCGGCTGGCGAGGAAGCACAGATAGCGGCTGAATTGCCGGGGGTACTGCCAGGACTTCAGACCGTATCCGCACCAGGGGTACAGTTCGGCGGGGAATTCCTCCAGCACTTCGTCATTGAGGCCGAGGCGAAGCAGAAAGTCCTTTTCGAGCCAGTCCGGGTTCAGCAGCAGGTCAAGCGGGGCGGCGCGCAGTTCCGCGACGGCCTGCGCGATATCACCAGCTTCGATGGGACGGGAGGGGCGCATGACGATGCTAACCGGGCTGGTTGCCGGGGATGACGGTGCCATGACGCTTCACGTAGCCGGCGGCACTGGCGGCGAGCGCACCATGGACGAGGTACCGGTTCATCTGGTGGAACGCGTCCTCGATGGCCCAGCCGTCCTGGATCGCCCGCTGCTGGTCATAGCTGGCGCCGATCGGCCTTGTGTGCAGGACCGGCACGGCGTCGATCACGGCGACTGACGCCGGTGGTGCGTCGATGATTGCCGGCCAGAGATGATCCAGGCCATAGCCGCTCGGGTTCAGTGCGAACGTCGCGGCGGCCCGCCGCAGGGCGGCGCGAGAAAAGACCGGTGCCATGATTTCCACGAAGGATGTAAACCGCAGCAGCAGGCCTTCGACCCGCTGGGTGATCGCGTGGTTCAGGAAGCTGCCTTCGGACAGCGAGGGTTGAGCCAGCGCCAGTCCGTGCGCATGGCAGAGCTCGAACAGACGATTGATGTCCGGCCAGCTTGTCAGCAGGTCGTCGTCAGGGAACCAGACATAATCGTAAGCGAGCCAGAAATCGCCGGACGACAGCAGCGCTGCCAGGCCCTGGAACTTTGTGCCGGGGATATGGATGCGGTACTCTGATTGCGTCTGCGGAATGCCATCCGCATAGGTGCACAGGCACAAATCCCAGTTCCGCGCCTGCTCCGGGCAGTTGGTAAGCCATGCGCCATGCAGCGAATCCCGCCCGGCGCGCAGCACCACCAGGTTTCGCCGCGCACCCGGTGTGCAGGGCGCTGGTAGAGTGACCGGGCGAGGCAGGTCGCGATGGTAGTCCAGCCGGCAGGTCCCAGTCCCCGCCACGCTGATGCCATGCAGCATGCCTGAGTCTGCGGCCGGGAGATCAAACTCCAGTTGGGCAGCGCCACTCTGGTCGAACAGTTGAAGCTGCCCGGAGCTGCTGTCCCAGCGGGTCAGGCCGGTGTTCCAACCGGCGCCGATGCGTCCGCTTGGAAGAAAAATCAGATGCACGCCCGCCGCCAGGGTCGGATCATCGCTGCCGGAAGCTGCGGGCTCCCTGTTACCGGCCTGGTTCCGCTGATCCGTGGTTGCGGGATCAGGGCAGCACGACATAGAGGCCGGCGGCAAGCCGGCGGACGGCGGGGTGGCGTCCGTCACCAGCCGCCATACACGGTCGATCAGCCAGTCGGTCTCGGGCGATGCAAGGCGCGACACGCCGTCGGGCATGAGAGGCTTCCTGTCTCCGCCACATCAGAGCGCGCCCGGGTTAACATGCGGTTGTCGGACTGATCGTCTTGTCCCGATGCTCGTGGTATGGACTGCCGTGATCAGGTCAGGAGGGTGCATGCCGGTGATCCGACGGCAAGTTGCTGGAGCAGGTGTGGCGGCATTGACGATTTTGCTGGCCGGCTGTGCGCCCAGTGTTCTGACTGTCGGCCCCACGCGCGATTACAAATTGCCAAGCCAGGCGATCGCCAGCGCATCCTCTGGGGATACGGTGCTGATCGATCCTGGTACCTATCACGATTGCGCCGTGGTGCGGTCGAGCGATGTCACCATTGCCGGGACCGGGCCCGGCGTTGTGTTTGCGGGCAAAACCTGTGGCGGCAAGGCAATCCTGGTTACCCGGGGTGACGACATCACCATCCGCAACCTGACGCTGCAGCACGCACAGGTGCCCGACCGCAACGGCGCCGGCATCCGCGCAGAGGGAGTCGGCCTGACGGTGGATGGCGTCCGATTCCTCGACAACGAGGAGGGGATTCTGGCCGGCAACAAGCGTGGCAGCGTGATCCGTGTGCTGAACAGTGATTTCGAGGGCAACGGCACCTGCGCCGGCAGCGGGTGCGCGCATGGCGTCTACGTGGCGCATATCGAGTTGCTCGATGTCGAAAACAGCCGCTTCTTCCGTCAGATGGTGGGGCACCACATCAAGTCGCGCGCACTGAAGACCATCGTGAAGGGCAATACGATCGAAGACGGTCCCGACGGCACTGCCAGCTACGAGGTCGATGCTCCTAACGGCGGCAACGTGGATATCGAGAACAACACCATGGAAAAAGGACCCAAGGCGCAGAATTGGGCTACCGTGATCGCGATCGGCGAGGAGCGCGGCAAGCTGCCGACCGATTCGCTGATCATCCGCAACAACAAATTCACCAACGACAACGAGCACCAGACCATCTTCGTACGCAACCTGAGCGACGGTCAGGCGCAGCTCAGCGGCAATATCCTGACCGGGAAGGTGGTGCCTCTACAGGGACCCGGAACGGTGCAGCCGGCCAGCGCCGCTGCTACGCCTCGATCGTAACGGCCTCGGTCTGGCAACGTGCCAGCTCGTCTCGATCCAGCGTCACGCCCAGCCCGGGACCGTCCGGCGCGCGCACCTTCCCATCGCGCACCGGGATGCGCGGCGTGACCAGCTCGTGTTCCATGTTCTCCAATCCGAAATCGACCGGCCGGCGAATCGGCGCCAGTGCCGCGGCGAGATGCAGGTTCATCGCGGTGCCGATGCCCAGCTCGAACGCGCTGTGGATGGTCAGATCAAGGCCGAGCAGCGGCGCCACGCCGGCCAGATCGACAATGGCCTGCGGGCCACCCCACATCACGACATCCGCCAGGAGTACATCGACGCAAGGCTGACGGATCGCGTGTGCCAGATGGTCGAAGCTGATGACGCACATGTTGGTGGCGAGCGGCGTCGAAACATGTGCGCGGACCTGCGCCATGCCGGCAATGCCGCGCGTCGGGTCTTCGTAGAATTCGAGCTTCAGCTCCTCCAGGCGCTGCGTCAGTCCGGCGGCTTCGGCGGGGGGGTAATTCGCATTCGGGTCCCAACGCAGGCTGACCGCCGGCCCGAGCGCGGCCCGCAGGTCGCGCAGCAGCGCCACATCCCAGTCCGGGTCGGT
>DATDIC010000418.1:0-6826 GCA_036521275.1 Acetobacteraceae bacterium | reverse complement strand
AGGCATCGGCAAAATTCGCCCAATGCGGGTGACGGGGGAAGCCGTAGGGATTGGCGAAGATCTCCGAAGTGGTGCGCAGCGACATGGAGGCGACCCACAGGAAAGGGCCGCCAGTCAGTACCGTGTAGGCGAGCAGGAACAAGAGTAGCGGGGTGCGACGCACGTAGGCGAGCCAAAGTCGCATCGATGTTCCCATGGTCCGGCTAGAATTCAAGCCGGTCGCGCTGGCGCAGCAGCCAACTGATGACGACGACAAAGGCGATGATGATCATGAACCAGAGCACCGCGATCGCCGAAGGGTAGCCAAGGTCGAATGTGTTCCAGTCGAACGCGCGCTTGTAAACATAGGTCGATACCGTTTCTGTGGACCACAGGGGGCCGCCCTGCGTCATGATCCAGACCAGGTCGAAGATCATCATCTTGCCGATGAACGAGAGCACCAGCAGATTGACCAGCGTCGGCCGCAGCATCGGAACGATGATGTACACGGTCTTGGCCATCCAGCCGCAATTATCGAGCTCGGCGGCGCCGAGCACGTCGCCCGGCAACGCATGCAGCGCGGCGAGAAAGACGATCATGTTGAAGCCGAGCCATTTCCATAAATGGGCGCCCATCACGGCCCACAGCGCCGTGGCCGGATCACCGAGCCAGGAATGTTCCAGGCGGCCAAGGCCGACAGCGTGCAGTAGCAGATTCAGCGCACCCCAATCGTAGTCGTAGATCCACACCCAGATGATGCCGACCACGACATAAGACATCAGGACCGGCAGGAACCAGATGACGCGAAGGGAGCGGGCGAACGGTACCCCGGCAAACAGACAAAGGGCCAGCAGCAGGCCACCGAAAACGTCGAGGGGCGTCCCAACCAGGGTGAAAATTGCGGTGTTGCGGACCGCCGTCCAGAACACCGGATCCGCCAGAAGCACCTGGGAAAAATTGTGCAGCCCGACAAACTCCGCCGCTCCCTTGGGGCCCACGAAGTAGACACTGTTGTAGAACGTGCGCAGCACCGGATAGGCCGTGAATCCGGCGAAGACCAGAATTGCCGGACCCAGAAAAAGCCCGAGCGTTGCCGGCGAGGGCAGCCATACATCCACCGACGAATACCGCTGCCGTGGGACTGCCCGTGGCAGCCTCACCCCCGTGGCCGGGTGCTGCATCGGGTCGTCCTACAGAGCGCCGGATGGTGTTCGCCTAATGCTGATAGCATGCAGCGTTCATCATCTGCGCGGCCTTTTCGACCGTGAGCAGCCCGCCGGGGAAAGCCGAGTTCAACACCTGACCAAAGGCGTCCTTGCAGCCCCCATTGTTGATCAGGTCGAGCGGCATGCCGATAAAGGGATCGACGCCGTCCTGACTTTTCATCAATTCGCTCAGATAGGCGCCGTGCGGACCACCGAACTGCGTCACGTCCGCCTTCATCGCCCCGGGCTCATAGACCTGGCCGATCCATATCGCCGCACTCGCCGGCGTGGACATGGCATCCAGGAATTCGGCGGCTTCTTTGGGGTGCTTGGTGGCGGCATTTATGACAAAGCTGGAACCGATGCCGGCGGTCTGACAATTATTGCAGGCGCCACCATCCATCGCCGGAAACTGCATGATGCCAAGTGGAAAGTCGGCTGGTTGGCCACCTTTGTCAGGGGGCGCGAAGGCCCGACCGCTATAGAAGCTGCCCATCGGCAGCATCAGCGCGCCCGGCTTGCTGTAGAAGTAATAGAAGGATTCGCCGAGTTTGATGGTCATGAAGTCTTTTGGATAGGCGCCGGCATCGACCAGTTGCTTTACCCACGTGAGCACATCAACAACGCGCGGATCGGAAAACGAAAGCTTGCCGGCCCATAGTTTCGCGTAATCGTCTTTCCCGAGCTTGTGCAATAGCGCCTCACCGACAATGTAGGCGCCGGGATAGGGGCGGTCACCGACCCCCTGGGCGATCGGCACCATGCCCGCGGCCCGGGCCTTCTTCACCAGATCGAGGAACGCGCTCTGGCTAAGCTGGCCGCCAACCGGTAGTTCGACGCCAAGCTTTTTTGCCCGATCCTTATTGTAATAAATGACGTTATCGTTGACCTCCTGCGGAATGCCCCAGGTTTTTCCATTCTCCTGCCAGACGGCGCGCGCCCACGGATAGATCCGGTTCCAGTTGACCAAGTCATCGAGCGGCAGGAGGTATCCAGCGGTGACGTACTGATGCAACTGGTCCGGTTCCAGATAAAACACATCCGGCCCGCGTCCCGCCGGCAGTGCGGTGCGCAGCGCCGTGTAAAGCCCATCCTTCTCGAACCAGGTGATCTTGATGTGCAGGCCCGGGTGCTGTTTTTCGAGGTCGCTGGCGACGTGGTCGCGGAATGCCACTTTAGCCGGTTCATCCGCTTCATGACTCCATACAGTGAGCGTGACGTCTTCGGCGCCCGCCCGGGGAATCAAGCCACCGCCAACAATTGTCAGCAGCGCAGCGAAGGATGCAGCCCTGATCGTCGTGACCCATTTCATTTTGTGTAGCCCCCCAGTTCGCCGCATCCCTGGACTTGGCAATTTCCAACACGCTAGCAGGCCGACTGGGCAGGTTCAAGTTGGAAACCTCCCCATTGCCGGTGCGCGAGCAGTCGATCCAGTTGCAAACTAAACCATGGACGATCCCGAACATGACAAGCAGCTTGGCATCACGCCTTCAAACTTGTGTTGTCCGCGTCCCAGGCGGCGCCCGGCAGGACGATGGCAGGGCACCGCTTGTCCATCATCAGGATCTCGAATTGTGCGCCTGGCTGCGCCAGCGCGGGTTCGACATAGGCAAAAGCAAGCGACTGGTTGACAGCATGGCCATACGCACCGCCGGTGGTCAGGCCGACGATCCGGTCGCCGTGGTACACCGGTTCATTGCCATAGCAATCGTGGTCAGTGGCAGCCACTGACAGATAGACCAACTTGCTCGGTGGCCCATCCTGTTTGTCGCGCAGCGTCCCCGCCTTGCCGATGAAGTCCTTGCCGAAATCGACGAAACGTTCCATACCCGCAGCGATCAATGTGACCTCGTTGGTCAGTTCCGCACCCCAGGCATGATAAGCCTTCTCCATCCGCAGGCTGTTCATAGCATAGGTGCCGAACAAACGTAGGCCATGCGGTTCGCCGGCGCGTTGCAGCGCTTCATATACCATCGGCATCTCTGCCATCGGCGTGTGCAGCTCCCAACCCAGTTCGCCGACGTAGTTAACGCGCAACGCGCGCAGTGCCACACCGGCGACTGTGATCTGTTTGCCGGTCAACCAGCGAAACGCCGAATTTGAAAGATCGGCGTCGGTGCAGCACGCCAGCACATCGCGCGCGCGTGGCCCGGCAAGGACCAAGACACCGTAAGTGTCGGTGACGTCGGCCACCATTACCTGTTCACCCGGTGCAACGCGGCCACGCAACTGGTCGAAGTCGTGTAGCTGTGCCGCGGCGGATGACACCACATAAAACCGGTCGGAGGCCAGGCGCGTGACGGTGATCTCGCTGTCGATGAAGCCATTGGTGTTGAGCAAGTGGCTGAGCATGATCCGGCCATCGACACGTGGCACTCGGTTGGGGCAGATGCGCTCAAGGAACCCGAAGGCGTCGGGCCTGGTGATCTCGAACTTCGCGAAGCTCGACAGGTCCATCAGCCCGACGCGCTCGCGCACCGCCAGGCACTCGTTGCGGACGTGGTCCCACCAGTTGGAGCGCTTGAAGGAAAACTGCTCACCTGTTCCGGTGGGATCGTACCAGCGGGCACGTTCCCAACCGAACACCTGGCTGAATTGCGCACCGCGGGCTTTCAGCGCGTCGTGCAACGAGGTGCGGCGCAGGTCGCGGCCAACATCGTGTTGCTCGGCAGGCTTGTAGCAGTAATACATGTGTTGGTAATCGGCGATGCCGACGGCGCGCGTGAACTCCGGCGTCACCCAGTCGCCGAAGCGGCGCGGATCGAATTCGCGCGCGCTGATGTCGGGCTGGCCATGCACCATCCATTGCGCCAGGAATCGGCTGATGCCGGCTCCCTGGCAGATGCCCAGGGACGCCCCGCAATGCATCCAGTAGTTGCGGGCACCCGGTGCGGGGCCGGACAGCGCCGCACCATCCGGCGTGTGCTGGATCGCTCCCGAAATAATCCGCCTGATGCCGGACTGCGCGAACAGCGGGAATCGCTCCCCCGCCCGTTCCAGATGCGGCAGAATACGGTCCAGCTCCGGCGCAACCAGCTCGCTTTCGAAATCCCAGGCCGGTGGACCATCCCAACATTCG
Organism: Acetobacteraceae bacterium; assembly: GCA_036521275.1. Lineage (GTDB taxonomy): Bacteria > Pseudomonadota > Alphaproteobacteria > Acetobacterales > Acetobacteraceae > DATDIC01. The sequence goes on along the minus strand of DATDIC010000418.1, from coordinate 2,563 downwards.
TGCGCGCCGGAGGTTTCGTACGATCCGACCAGGATGCCGTCACCCTCCTCGCGGAAATAGCAATGCGCCCAGGGATCACGCACCACCGGCAGCTCCGGCTTGTGTGCGATTAGTTGCGCCACCGGTTCAGTGATAACGTAGTGATGCAGCATGTTCGCGATCGGCGCCCGGTGGCCGGTCCAGGAGGCGACCTCGTTACAATACGATCCGCCGGCGTTCACTACATGCTCGCAACGCAACTCGCCCCGATCGGTGGTCACCAGCCATTCGCCCGTACCGAGCCGGCGGATGTCCATGACGCGCGTGCGGCGGTAAATCTCGGCGCCGAGCACGCGTGCGCCGGCGGCCATCGCCATCGTCGCATCAGCGGGTGCGACATGGCCGTCGGTCACAGTCAGGAAGGCCGCTTTCACACCTGCGACATCGAGGAACGGATGATGGCGGGGAATCTCGTTCGGGCCGATGATATGCGCTTCATAGCCGGCGAGTTTCGCTACGCCGAGCACCTGCTTGAACCAGTCCACCTCTTCCTCGCTGCAGGCCAGGCGCAGGCCGCCCGTTTCATGCCAGCTAACCGCCTGCCCGGTCTTCGCTTCCAGCGACGAATAGAGCTGCGTGCCGTAGACATGCAGTTTCGCGGCATTGAGGGAGCTAATGAAGTGCGGGCACTGTCCCGCGGCATGCCAGGTGGACCCCGAGGTGAGCTCGCTTTTCTCCAGCAGCACGAGCTCGGTCCAGCCCTCCAGCGCCAGGTGGTATAGCAGCCCTACGCCCATGATGCCGCCGCCGACGATCGCCACGCGGGCATATGATTTCATTGCCGTTCCTCACCCTTGCGCCTGTGCCGCAGGCTAAAGCGGAGTGGGGTCGGTGGGAATGGTGACAGCGTTATTGCTGTCTCGCCTCCAGGAAAGCTTCCATCCGGGCCACCTCCGCATCGAAGCCGCGCCGGAAGTCCGGGCCCGGCTTTCGGGCGATGAAACCGGCTTTCAAGTCCAGCCGGCCAGCAACCTGGTTGCAATTGACCCAACCGATCACGTCCGATCGCCATAATAGCGGCATAGCGTAATAGCCGAGGCGGCGTTTCGCAGGGGGAGTGTATGCTTCGAAGCGGTACGGCCAGCCCCAGAGATGCTCGAAACGGCGACGGTCCCAGACCAGCGGATCGAATGGCGCCAGGAACCGGACACCACCGGGAATGCGCCCGCTGAAGCCGGCTCCAGCAGGCCAGAAGTAGCGGATGCCATCAACAACTTCTGTCTCCAGTGCACCGGATCGGGTCAGCGCTGCTATCGCGTCATGTCGTGCCCGTGGCCCGGTAACCGACTGCCTCAGGTGAGCGGTTGCCGATACGAGTGTCGCTGCGGGGACCGGCGCGAGTAAGGCGACAATCGACAGCATCAGCCGTTCCAGACGTGCTTCCGGTGACAACTCGGTCTGCGGCTCTGGCCGAGCCTCGTAAACCCGGACACCTTTGTCCCGACGGGCTACCCGCACCAAGCCGTGATGCAGCAACATCTGCAAGGAGCGTGTGGTCGCTTTGGACAGCCCACCCCAGCCATTGACCTCTTGGGTGGCGCCGAAATGGGCCTCCAGGGATGCGGGGTGCGTCGGCCCTTGATCGCGCACAAACGCCAGCACTTCGGCCGTGAGACCGGCCGGGACAAAGCGACCACCAGGCCCGTCAGGATCATGTCGCGGCAGCAGCAAGGACTGCACACTGCTCGGCATGAAGCCGTAGGCGTAAAGATACCCCTCCTCCAATGCGAGCCGCGCGTACCGGCGTTCGAGATCGCCGGCCCGGTAACCGACGGCACGGTGGCGGAGAATGAGATCCTGGGCACGGGCTGGCGCGCGGATCGGGTCAGCCTGAACAAAACCGGCGAGCTCGATTGCCCGCCCGAGCGGGAGCGGCGACGGAAAAGCGCGGAGCAAAGCGAGCCGTCGCAGCGCCGCGATATTCATCTGCTGATCACCCGAGCCGCCTGGCCACGTCACCTACCATCCACGTGTCCGGAAGTGCCAGACCCGTGGCGAATCGCTTCATCGGCCGGCTTGCGGCCGTGCTGCTGCGATTGCCCCTACATGCTCCTCGTAGCCCTGCTGCTGCGGCGCGTGCGGATCGGGTAACGCACGGCTGCGGGAGATGCCGATCCGCTGCATGAGCGTGTAGAAGGCCGGCGTGAAAATCAGGCCGAAGCCGGTGACACCGAGCATGCCACTGAAGACGGCGGTGCCCAGGGATTGCCGCATCTCGGCACCGGCGCCGGTCGCCACCACCAGCGGCGCCACGCCGAGAATGAAGGCGAGCGACGTCATCAGAATCGGCCGCAGCCGCCGTCGCGCCGCAGTGATCGCGGCCTCCGCGGGCGTGCTGCCGGCATCCTGCGCCTGGCGCGCGAATTCGACGATCAGGATCGCGTTCTTCGCCGCCAGACCGACCAGGACCACGAACCCGATCTGCGCCAGGATGTCGATCGGCATGCCCCGGAACAGCAGCCCCGTTACGGATGCCAGCAAACACATCGGCACGATCAGCACGACGGAGAGCGGCAGCTTCCAG
>DATDIC010000417.1:0-3142 GCA_036521275.1 Acetobacteraceae bacterium | reverse complement strand
TAGCGCTTCCGCCGGGATGTCACTTCCGGTCTGAAACAGTACGCTGTGACCCTTGTCCGCGAACACCGGCGGCAGCGGCAACCAGGCCGCCGCGAGAACGGACCACGGCCCCATTGCGATCACAACCGCATCGGCTGCGATCGTCTCTCCGGCAACATCCACGCCGGTCACCGCCGATGCGTCCGTCGTTCGCGTCACTCCGGTGACCTGACCCAGGCGCAGCACGGCTCCCCGATCCTGTGCCGCGCGCATCATCGCCGCGGTGAATGCACCGGGATCGACCAGCGCCGTCGTCCTGGGTGAACCGATGCGTCCGGCAACGGTTACGCGATGGGACACCCAGTTCAGAGCGGCGTTTCGCCGGACTGCTCCATTTCCGTCACCAATCGCGAATCCGCTATAGGTCGCCACCCGGCGATAACCCCAGTCCGCGCCGATCTCCTTGGGCAGCGCCGCATGCAGCAGGAAACTCCGCCGTGCCAGCGGATCGAGGGCGCTCCCGCGGCACCAGTCCAGTGCCAGAAACCCGCCCGCCTTGCTGGATGCGGCGCACGCCACACCGCGCCTCTCCAGCACGATCACCTCGGCGCCGCGGCGGCTCAGGTAATAGGCGATGGCAGCACCGATCACGCCGGCCCCACAGATTGCTACCCGCATGCGCTGCTCCACGCTGTGTTCGGGAACCCGGGGACGATATAGTGCCGGATGATGCGGCCGCCGCAATGTTGGGCAAATGGGCCCCTGGACAGATTATAGGGAAGTCCTTATATGGACGGTGCTGGCGTCTATACGGCGTATGAAGATGGCACCGGCTGCGACGCCGCGATGGAGCTGGAGCGGGTAGGCGACCGGCGCGTGCTGGAGTTCATCCGTTTCTTCGAACGAGTGGTCAGTGGCAAGGACAACCATCTGCGATGGATGACATTCGACACATACATGGGAATCCCATTCTACAACGCTGCAATCGATGACTGCTTTGTTATCTTCGCGGTCGAAGACGATGGTGCCGGTGAGCGGACTCTCACGCTGATGTTTGCCGGCCGACTCGGCGACCGGCAGGCTGCCGGTTTGCGGTGGGACGGCAAGGACATGGACATGATCAAGGATCGCATCATCCGTCCGCGAGCAGCCCGATGGTTTCATCCAACAGGAGATTCGTTGTGACCTCTCACGTGAAAGTGGCTCGGGCACCGCATCTGCGCCTTTGGCGGCCGGCAGAGGCGCGCAGCCACGGACGTGGCCGGTCTCTCGCATCGCTGGTGCAGCAGATCGAGCAGCGGGACCCCGCGCTGGTGAAAAACGTCGGCCTGTCCAGCGCGGCCATGCGCGCGGGCGAGCTGGTTCGCCAAATGCGCCGCCGTGCAGGCCTGTCACAGGTGGAACTGGCGGACCGGCTGGGTGTCTCCCAGGCCCGCATAAGCGAAATCGAGAGCGGCGCTGGCGCGCACGGCCCAACCTGGAACGTGATGGAGCGAATCGCCGCGGTCTGCGGTCAGGTGATTGGCGTTCTGCCTGCGACGCCAACCGACCCCTCCGCGGAAGCAGCGCTGTGGACGATGGCGAAGCGCGCGTTGGGGTCGGTTATTTCGACAAGTGCCAAGGCCGCCTTGCAGAAGATCACGCCAATGATGATGGATGCCGTCAGCAACCGGCTCGGCGAGCGCGCCGAGGTGGTGCAGGCGGGTGGGCAGAGCTTCATCGTTCTGAACGTCGGGGTACCAAAATCGTCCGACAAGATAAAGGTGCTCGTCGAGCCGCTCGCCATCGCCGGACCGGAAGCCGCGGTACGCAATATTGTGGGAGCAAGCGTGAAAAAGCCGATTTCCGGCTGAACGCGTGGGCATTGATTCAATCAAGGACCTGCTCGGACTGCTCAGCGCGGTTTTTATTGCCGTTCCGTGGCTGCGGGAGTTCCGGCTGAAACTTGACCGCAACGATATGCCGGGCCGTCGTGCCGCCGGTGCGATGGCACGACTGGTCACCAGGGTCGAGGGCCGGCTGCAACGCCGGATCGAGAGCGCCAAGCCGCTGGACCTGGTCTGCACGCTGTTCGGTCTGTTCCTGCTTGGCCTCAGTTTTCTGATCGGCCTGATCCACGGTGCGGCGGCGCACTGAGCTGCTATAAAAACCCCGTGCTGAACCACGGCACCGCCGCCACCACTAGCAGCCCGATCAGCACTGCCAGCAGATACGGCCAGATCCGTCCCATCGCCGCATCCGGCGACACCCGCCCGATCGCGCATGCCGCATAATATCCCACCCCGAACGGCGGCGCGAACAGCCCGATCCCCATCGCCAGGATCACCATCATCGCGTAGTGAACCTCGTTGATCCCCGCCAGCCGTGCCGCCGGGAACAGTAACGGACCAAACAACACGATGGCCGGAATGCCTTCCAGCACGCTGCCCAGCACCACGAACGCCACGATCGACACCGCCATGAAACCTGCCGCACCGCCCGGCATCGTCGACATCGCCGTCACCAACTGGTGCGAGAAACCGGACTGCGTCAGCGCCCACGCCATCGCGGTCGCCGTGCCGATGATCAGCAGAATGGCCCCCGACAGCGCCGCAGTCTCCACCAGCATCGGATAGATCCGCCGCCAGTCGAACTGCCGATAAACCAGCAGCCCGACGACCACCCCATACACGATACCGATAGTGGAAACCTCAGTGGCGGTCGCGACGCCCTCCACCACCGCCGTGCGGATCACGAACGGCAGCACCAGTGCCGGAATGGCAATGACAAAGCTGCGGCCGACGAGTGCCGCGCCGGCGCGTGGTGCGCGCGGCGTGTTGCGGGCGCGCGAATAGGTCATCGCGCACAGGATCAGCCCTACCACCAGGCCGGGCAACAACCCGCCGGTGAACAGCGCGGCGATCGAAATACCGGTTACCGAGCCGATGGTGATCAGGATCAGGCTGGGCGGGATCGTTTCGGTCTGCGCGCCGGTCGCCGCCAGCAGCGCGACGAGATCGCCGCGCCGCGCACCGCGCTGCTCCATCGCCGGGAACAGAACCGGTGCGACCGCAGCCATGTCCGCCGCCTTCGAACCGGAGATGCCGGACACCAGGTACCTTGCGCCGATCAGCACATAGGACAGGCCACCGCGCACGTGGCCCAGCAGGTTGGCGAGGAAGCG
>DATDIC010000416.1:0-2983 GCA_036521275.1 Acetobacteraceae bacterium | reverse complement strand
GAATGGCTGCAAGGCGGGAGGCTAGGTCTGCGTGATCGTCGGCCAGATTGCGCCGAACACCGCGATCGTGTCCTCTGCCGATACACCTTTTCCGGCGATTGGCCGGACGATAATCGCGTCGATGCCTGCCTCGAACAATCGCTTAACATGCCTTGCGACTTCCTGGCTGTTCCCCGCCAGGTCAGCGCATCGCGGACGCACGGCCGAGTGCTGATAAATGACCAGAGTTGGCCGAAACCGAAACAGCGGCTCTGGAATGCGCAACGGCAAGAAGCAGACATTCGTTCATGGTGATTGCCAGTGGCAGCCGTCGACCCAAGCGGCGATAGCCTCACCGTTGCTCAATATCGGGAGAAGTGGAGCCTGCCGACCCGCGCTACGCCCTGTCACTCGGAGTGATCGTCAACGCGATTGTCGTCACACCCGCGGCATACCGAGGCCACGCTCCGCGACGATGTTGCGCTGGATTTCATTCGTCCCGCCGGCGATCGTGCCGGAAAAAGCACTCACGAAATCGAACATTGGGCTGCCAAAAGGCTCTTCCGCGAGCATGGCGAATTCCTGGCCTTCGACCCCGGCGATCCGGACCATGAAGGAGCAGATTCGCTGCCGCAACACCGTCACGGAAAGCTTGATGATTGACGGCAGGACACTGGCCGAGGCGTCGGGCTTTTCGTGCTCCTCCAGCACGCGCCGCAACAATCGCCGTCCCGCCTGCATCTCCGCCAGGAAGCTCACGAACTCGCGGTGGAGTTGCGTGTCCCGCAACCAAGCCGCGCCGGTCTCCAGTGATTTGCGGTAGAACGCCTCGATCTCATAGCGTTGACGCTCGGCGCCCTCGAACGCGATCACCCCGCGTTCCGAGCCCAGGGTCGCTTGCGCGATCCGCCAGCCGTTATTCTCGGCCCCAATCATGTTTTCGGCGTGAATTCGGACGTCCGTCAGGAAGAGCTCGCTGAACTCGGAGCGGCCGTTGGCCTGCCGGATCGGCCTTACCTCAACGCCAGGCGCGTGCATGTCCATGATGAAATAGGTGATCCCGCGATGCTTCTGCGCGTTCGCGTCCGTTCGGGTCAGCAACAGGCAATGATCGGCGTACATGGACGACGATGACCAGATCTTCTGCCCATTGATTACGTAATGATCGCCATCGCGAACCGCCCTTGTGCGCAACGACGCGAGGTCGGAGCCGGAATTCGGCTCCGAGAATCCCTGGCACCAGAGTTCGCCTTTGGCCACACCGGGCAGGTAGCGGCGCTTCTGCTCCTCCGTTCCGTGCGGGAACAGCGTGCCCGGCATATGGATCAGCGAAATCGTGAATATGCGGGCCTGCGGTGCGTCCGCGCGGGCCATCTCATCGGCGATGGCGACCAGGTGCCGCAGCGTCAGCCCGGCGCCGCCATACTCCTTCGGCCAGTGCGGGATGGCGAGACCGACCTTGCTCCGTTCCGCCATCCACCAGCGTTGGAAGGCGACGTACTCTTCATTCGAGGCCCGGACCATGCGGGCCTTCCAGTCGGGCGGCACGACCTCTGCCAGCCAGTCGCGAATCGCCAGCCGGAAAGCCGGCAGATCGTGTTGCGCGTCGAGAATCGTCATGGTTCCAGCTCCAACGCGGACCGTCCGGTGCGTGTGATCGCTGCCAGCCCGGCGGCGGCCCGATCGCGCAGCGCGGTATTCGGCATGATCAGCACTTCGTTCAGTCGCGCGCGCTTGAGGAAGATGTGCGGATCAAAGTCCCAGGTGAAGCCGACGCCCCCGTGCAACTGCACGCAGTCGGTGGTGACGAAGACAGCGGCTTCGGTCGCTTCGGCCTTGGCGAGCCAAACCCAGATCTCCGCGTCGGGCTCGTCCGCGGCGGCCCGGTGGATGGCGTGCGCCACCATCTCATCCATCACCGCCAGCTTCGTGGCGAGGTCGGCGGCGCGATGCTTAAGCGCCTGGAACCCGGCGATCGGTTGTCCGAACTGCTCGCGCGTCTTCATGTATGCGATCGTTCGTTCGGTGACGGAACGGGCCGCGCCGCAACTGTCCGCCGCGGTCGCGAGTGCCATGGCCCGGAGCAGCGCCACGCTGGTTGCCTCGGGATCCTCCAGGACGGCGGCGGGCCGCGCGTTCTGGAGGCGAATGTCGATCACCTCCCGGGTCCGGTCCCACATTGGCATCGCGTTCACTTCGGCCCCGGCCAGCTCGACGATGACCCATGCGTCGCCAAGGGGAGCGAGAACGAACGCGGCGTCGCGCGCGCCCAGGCAGCGCAGTGTGCCTGACACGCCTGTGCCGGACCGTGTCAGGACCGTCGCGCCCGGCGTGGCCGGGACCGCCGCGCTGATTTCACCGGACGCGATGCGCGGCAGCCACGTATTCCGAGTCGCGTCAGTGCCGCTTTCAACGATCGCCTGTGCGGCCGAGAGAGTGGAAATGTACGGTCCGGGCGCGGCCTGCCGTCCAATCTCGGTGTGCAGGATGGCGAGGCCGTGGGCGCCCAGTCCGAGGCCGCCGTACTGCTCCGGAATGCCGAAGCCAAGCCAGCCGAGGGAGGCGGCCTGGGACCACAGTTCCCGATCGAGCGAATTCTCGCCGTCGATGAACGCGTGCACAGCCGCGCTGCTGCTTTGCTCCACCAGCACGGCGGCGATGCCTTCCCGCAAGGCGTCGAGCGTCGCCTGGTCCAGTGAGCCTGCCGTCTCGATCGCTTTCGTCGCCATGCGGCCCCCTACTGCTCGCAACATTTCGCGGTGTTCGCCCATTCCGGTCCGGCGGGCTGGGCCGTTTGGCGCACGCGTCGTTCGTTAGGGGCATTGTCGCGCATATTTCGCGCCGGGGGTCCCGCGGCAAGATGTTAGGTGTACGGGCGCGGAGGTGGCGCCCGGGATATCGACCTGCCCTTGCTGAACGGATGCGTCATCGTGGCATGCTCGTTTCCTCGAAAGGCGCGGTGCCTGCCCGCAGCTTCGTATACCGGCGAGTATCCATTGCCCGA
>DATDIC010000415.1:0-3903 GCA_036521275.1 Acetobacteraceae bacterium | reverse complement strand
GTTTCGTGCCGATACTCGTGCGAGACTTCCTGAGCTGGGACGACATGGCGCGTGTGGAGGTCAATGCGCCGGAACTGCCGGGCATTTTGATCGATGTCGGTGCCACACGGGTCTATCCATTCGGCGACCTGCTTTCGCATGTTATCGGTTACGTGGCGCCGCCGAGCGAAAGCGACGTGAATGGCGATCCGATGATGTCGCTGCCCGGCATCCGGGTCGGCCGCGCCGGGATCGAGAAGTCGCGGGAAGTGGAACTGCGCGGCCGGGCGGGAGATGTGCAGCTTGAAGTGAACGCCTATGGCCGCGTGATCCGCGAACTGGGGCGGCAGGAAGGTGCCCCGGGGGACGATGTCGAGCTGGCGCTGGACCTGGATCTGCAACGGACAGTTCGGCGGCGGCTGGGCGACGAGAGCGCCAGCGCCGTCGTACTCGACTGCCGCAACGGCGAAGTGCTGGCGATGGTGAGTAACCCGTCGTTCGACCCGAGCCTGTTCAATTCCGGAATTCCGCAGGCGCAGTGGCAGAGCTGGATGAGCAATCCGCGCGATCCGCTGGTGAACAAGGCAGTTAATGGTCTGTATGCGCCGGGTTCCACGTTCAAGATGGCGGTGGCGCTCGCCGCGTTACAGTCGCGGGCGATCACCCCGAACGATCGTTTCTTCTGTCCCGGTTATTTTGATCTTGGCAATGCACGGTTTCATTGCTGGCGGGTCGGAGGTCATGGTTCGCTCGACTTGCAGGGCGGCCTGAAGAACAGTTGCGATGTGTTTTTCTATCAGGTCGCGCTGAAAGCCGGGATCGATCCGATCGCGGCGATGGCGCACCGGCTTGGGATGGGGACGCCGCTTCAAATCGACCTGCCGGCGCAGCAGGTGGGGCTGATTCCGACGCGTGAGTGGCGTCGCGGGCATGGCCATGCCTGGAATCTCGGCGACACGGTGGTCAGCGGGATCGGGCAGGGCTTCATCCAGGTCACTCCGTTGCAGCTTGCCACTTATGTGGCGCGGGTTGCCACCGGGCGCGCCGTGCAGCCGCATCTGACGCGCCGGATAGGCGGCGAGCTGCTACCGGGAAACCACGCCGAAGACTGGCCGGACCTGGGAATTTCGGCGCGGTTCATGGCGGCCGTACGTGAGGGGATGTGGGCGGTCGTCAATGCCAGAGGAGGAACGGCTCCAGAGGCGCGGCTGCCCGATCCGCATGTTCAGATGGCAGGGAAGACCGGCTCCGCGCAGGTCCGACGCGTGTCGCGGGCGCAGCGCGAACACGGGTTCGACAGTTCCAAGCTGCCCTGGAAATACCGGCCGAACGCATTGTTCGTGGCCTATGCGCCCTATGACGCGCCGCAATATGCCGTATCAGTCGTGATCGAGCACGGTAATGCCGGGGCCACCGCGGCAGGGCCGATGGCGCGCGATATCATGATGGCGGCCTTGATACGGGATCCGATAAACCGGCGGAACGTCCCAGACGCGCAACCGGGCGATCAAGTGGCGCAGGCGAGCCCGCCATGATGGATCGCCGGCTGTGGCGTGAGCCGTCCTTCGATCTTATCAATAAGCTGTTCCGAATCAATTGGTTGTACGTGCTGTTGCTGTGCGTGCTGGCGGGGGTGGGATATACCGCGCTGTATAGCGTGGGAGGCGGGTCGGCGGCACCGTATGCCGCCCGGCAGGCGCTCCGCTTTGCCGCCGGGCTGACGCTGCTGATTGCGATCGCGTTGATTGATATCCGCTTTATCGCCCGGCTGGCGTGGCCCGCTTACGTGGTGGCGCTCGCACTTCTGGTGGCGGTGGCGCATTTCGGCCATGTCGGGAAAGGCGCCCAACGCTGGATCGAATTCGGGGGGCTTGAGCTGCAGCCGTCCGAGCTGATGAAGATCGCGCTGGTGCTGGCACTGGCATCGTGGTTTCACCGCGCTTCCTGGGAGCGGGTCGGCAATCCACTGTTTCTGGTGCCGCCTGTGGTGGCGATTGCGGTTCCGGCCGGGCTGATCCTGAAGGAGCCTAATCTCGGAACGGCGGTGATACTGATCGTGCTTGGGGTCGCGATGCTGTTTGCGGCCGGTGTGCGGTGGTGGAAGTTTGCCCTGGTTCTGCTGCCGATCCCGTTTGCTGCGCAACTCGCTTACAATCATCTGCACGAATATCAGAAGGCCAGGATCGTCACCTTTCTGCATCCCGAAAGCGATCCGCTTGGGGCTGGCTATAACATAATTCAATCGAAGATCGCGCTCGGATCGGGAGGCATGTGGGGACAGGGATTCCTCCATGGCACGCAAGGTCAGCTCGATTTCCTCCCGGAGAAGCAGACCGATTTCATTTTTACGATCATCGGTGAAGAGTTCGGGTTCATGGGCGCGCTCGCTGTGATCGTTCTGCTGTGCGCAATCAGCCTTGGCGGAATGGTGATCGCGCTGCGCTGCCGGCACCAGTTCGGCCGGCTGGTGGCATTTGGATTATCGCTGAACTTCTTTCTGTATGTGTTCGTCAATATCGCCATGGTAATGGGCGTGATCCCGGTTGGCGGTGTGCCGCTGCCGTTGATCTCACACGGCGGGTCGGCGGTGATCACGGTGATGATCGGATTCGGATTGCTGGTGTCGGTGCACGTGCATCGGGATGTCGAATTCGCGAGCCGTCAGGACGTGCAATGAGGGCACGGGCGACCAGTTCAGATCCGTGCCAGGAGTGAGCGGAGGGTCGCTTCGAACATCTCGGCGGTTAGTTTGCCGGTGTTGGTGTTCAGACGGGATACGTGATAGCTGTCTCCCAGGAGCGGTCCGCCCGGGAGTTCGTGAATTGCCCCATGAGCAAAGCGGAGATGCGTAGGGCGCAGACCGAAGGCCCGCACGATCGCAGCGTGGGCTACGACCCCAAGGGCCAGAATAGCGCGCAGGTTGGTCATCGCGTGCAGCTCGTCAACCAGGAACCGGTTGCAGGTTGTAACCTCGGCCGGTTTCGGCAGGTTTGCCGGGGGAACGCAGCGTACCGCGTTGACGATACGGCATCTTTTCAGGTGCAGGCTGTCATCCGGGCGGGCGGCGTAGACCCCCGTGGCCAGTCCGAGTTGCAGCAACGTGCGGTAGAGCAGGATGCCGGCGTGATCACCGGTGAACGGGCGTCCCGTACGGTTGGCGCCGCGCAGGCCCGGAGCCAGACCAACGATCAGCAAAGGAGCGTCCGGGGGGCCAAACCCGGGCACCGGAGCATTGAACCAATCTGGATTTTGCGCCCGGTTTGCTGCCCGGTACTCGGCGAGGCGCGGGCACAGGGGGCAATCGGGCGATGGTCCCGGTCCGATCACGCGAGGTCGGAGGCCTCCTGAAACGGATCCGCGGGGGTATGGCGTATCGGCGTGGGCCGGGTACGCGGCTCGGTCTGCCGGCGGGTGAATTCGGGTGCGATGTCGGCGAGTTCGAGGAACTGATCGGCCTGGCGCCGCAATTCGTCGGCGATCATCGGCGGGCTGGTGCGAATGGACGAGACGACCGAGACGCGGACGCCCTTGCGCTGCACTGCCTCCACCAGACGCCGGAAATCGGAATCGCCACTGAACAGCACAGCGTGGTCGATCCGCGCGCTGAGTTCCAGCATGTCGACGGCGACTTCGATATCCATGTTGCCTTTGATGCGCCGGCGGCCGGCTGAGTCGGTGAACTCCTTCGCCGGTTTGGTGACGAGAGTGTAGCCGTTGTAGGCCAGCCAATCGGTCAGCGGCTTCAGAGGCGAGTAATCCTCGGTCTCGAGGACCGCCGAGTAATAATATGCGCGAATGACGTGGGTCTGGCGACGAAAGAACTCCAGCAGGTTGCGGTAATCGACATCGAAGCCGAGATTACGCGAGGCGGAGTAGAGGTTGGCGCCATCGATGAATAGCGCGACTCTCTCGGTCGGCAGAAAA
>DATDIC010000414.1:0-3553 GCA_036521275.1 Acetobacteraceae bacterium | reverse complement strand
ATCGGCTCCTCGGGCGCCGGCGGCGCCAAGATCCTGCGGCGGCGCTTCGGCGAACAGGTGGAAAATATCGCCTCCACCGCCGAGTACCAGTGGATGGCAGGCAACTTCCTCAAATACGCCGGGCCGCTCACCGTCGATGATCTGCCGGTGGACGCGCACGAGCTGATCGCGCTGTGCGCGCCGCGCCCGGTGTTCATCAGCGCCGGCTCACCGCAGCTCGAAGGCGGCTGGGTGGACGCCAAGGGCATGTTCCTCGGCGCGGTTGGCGCGGGAGCGGTTTACGGGCTGCTCGGCAAGCGCGATCTCGGGACGACGCAGATGCCGCCCGTGGGGACCGCGCTGATCGATGGCGACATCGCGTTCCGCCAGCACAGCGGCGGCCACAGCACCGGCCCGAACTGGCCGGCCTTCCTGACCTTCGCCGCCCGATATCTGGGCGGACCGGCTGCCGCGCCCACGTCCGTGCCGCGAAGCGTCCGGTGAGTCGCGCTACCTCTGGTACAGCGGCATCACCCCGGGGGTCGCGATCTTGAGCCGATAGACGCCGGTTCGCGCCGTGATATAGAGAGTTCTGCCCTGATCTGCCCAGGCCAGGTTGGCCGCCACCTCGGGCAGCTTGATGCGGCCGAGGATCCTGCCGTCCGGACGCACGATGCGAATCCCGCCCGGCGCGGTGGTCCAGACGTTGCCCTTGGAGTCGATCTTCAGGCCGTCCGGAACCCCCGGTTCGGCCGCATTTGGAAACTCGATCAGCGGCACGCCGGTTGCCACTGTGCCGTGCCTGCCGACCGCGTATTTCATGACGCACATGCGCGGTCCGGAATTGCCGACGTAGAGCCACTTGCCATCGGGCGAGAAGCCGATGCCGTTCGGCAGCGTGAGATCCTTGACGGCGAGCGTCAGCTTGCCATGAGCGTAACGGTAGACGCCGTCGTATGGCAGCTCCTTGGCCGGATCCGCGTCACCGCGCGCCAGGCCGAACGGCGGATCGGTGAACCACAGTGAGCCATCGGGCGCGAACACGAGGTCATTTGGGCTGTTGAAGCGCTTGCCCTCGAAGCCATCGAGGAACGGCCTGATCACCAGGTGCCCGTCTTCTGGCACGATGCGCACGAGCTTGCGGCCACCCTGCTGCGCGAGCAGGACGGTTCCGTCCCGGTCGGTCACCATGGCATTCGGGCCGAGATAGGAGCCCGCGGGCGGATCCGCGTAACCGCCCGCCTTGGCGAGCAAGGGCTCGACGGCTCCGTTCGGCGATACGGCGAAGATGGTGTCGCCGACGACGTCCGAGATCCACAGCCGTCCCTCGCGCCACATCGGGCCCTCGGTGAACTTGAAATTGCCCGCGACTTTCTCGATCACCGTTCCTGGTGCGACCAGCGCGTCCATCGACTTGTCCAGCCGTACCACCTCGGCACCGGGCGCCTGGGCGTTCGTCGGTGTGCTGCATGCCAGCGCGCCGCAAAGCATGAGCCCATACTGCATCCATCGCATTGCGGCTCTCCTCAGTGCGTGGGGCTGGCCGCCATGAAGGGTGAGCAGCAGGGCTTGACCGAGGGCTGAAATTCCATGAGCTCGGCCCGCGTACCGTCCGGGTCGTACAGGTTGAGCTGCCACTTGCCGTCGCGGCCGATCTGGGGCGGGGAGTGCCGCGCGCTGAGGCGGTCGCCGGCATACAGCAGGTTCATGGACTGTTCGATATTCGGCACGCCGAGTGAGAAATGATCGAGCACGCCTGCGGTCTCCTGCGACATGTCGGCCGGTATGCCGGTCTTTTCCGGGCCCGTGGCCACCATGTATTCGATCCAATCCGTGCCGTCGGGCACCTGCTCTGCGATCCACTGGGTCACGTCGTCCTTCATGCCGCCGTGCCAGTAGGGACGGAATCCCAGCAGGGTCTGATAGAAGCGGTCTTCCAGCGCCGGGTCGTGCACGATGAAGCCCACATGAATGATGTGATGGCTCAGGACATTCAACGGCACCGCGGCCGGGTGCGACGGCGGCTGCACGAACTCGATGCGGTTGTCCTCAGGATCCCTGACCTCGATGTAGCGGCTACCATCGCTCGCCGTGGTGACGCCGGACGGCACGACCACCCCGTGTGCCGCGAGGTAGGTGCGCATGCGCTCGGCGCTCGATACGTTGAAGGCGGCATGATCGAAGCGATTGATCGAGGGCGGGCCCTCGGGCAGGGGCAGCACTTCGATGAACTGCACCGGGTTGAAGTAATAGCGCACGCCGCGCGGATTCTGCGGATCCGATGCCTTGTACGCGCCCAGATCGTGCACGTAGAAGTGCTCGGTCTGCTCCGCGTCGGCGGCATAGATGGCGAGGTGCGAGACGCCGAGAATCTTCGGCCGCTCCTGGGCGCCGGCCGCGCCCGCCAGCAGCACCATCAGCACCGCCCATCCTGTAACCTTGATCATCGACTCCTCCTTCTCAATGCACAGGCACGTCGGGCCTCGGGGGCACCATCACGTAGGCCGGTCCGTCGGCCGAGCGCGGCAGCAGATCGTACCCGGTGAAGGCGAAGTGGCGGCCATCGGCGGACCAGGAGGGTGCATTCAACGTCCCGTCGCCGCCAAACACATCGACCAGCACTCGCGTCTGGCCCGTGAGCAGGTCCATCACGCGCAGGGTGGCATCGCCCAGCGGTGACCGGGCGGCGCTGTTGAGATAGACGAGTTGCTTGCCGTCCGGCGCGGCATGCGGGAAGCGATCGCTGCCCTCATCGTGCGTCAATTGTTCGGCCTGCGTGCCGTCGGCCTTCATGCGCCACAGCTGCATGCTGCCCGACCGGTCGGAGCTGAAGTAGATGGTGCCATCGGGGGCAAAGTCCGGCCCGTCATTGCTGCCGGTGCCAGTCAGGCGTTTGGGCTCTCCGCCCCTTGCCGGGATGACGTACACGTCCGATTGGCCGCGACGCACGCCGCTGAAGGCGATCGTCGACCCGTCCGGCGACCAGCCGTGAAATTCTGCGGCAAGGCCGTGGGTGAGCATGCGGGCGCCGCCGCCGCCCAGCGGCACCAGGTAAATCGAGCCCCTGCGCCCTGAGGCCGGCGCGCAACTGACCGCCAGCAGCCGGTCGTCGGGCGAGAGGCCGTGGTTGTCGTCGCACCGAAGGTGCGCAGCGATCTCCACGCGCCGCGCTACGCCGCCCAGGACCGGCATGGCTTCTATGGCGCCGTCGCGGTTGAAGTACAACGTGCTGCCATCGTGGCTCCAGTTCACCGAGCCGATTCGGCCGCGCTCGGTCAGCACCATCATGGCCCGACGGAAGTTGTTGTCGGTCTGTATGGTTTGCACGGCACTGAATAGCTCCTCGCGGCCGGCAGCGGGGCTTGGCTTCTGCAGCTCCACATGCGAGAACAGGGCGGTTTCGGTCACATCCCGGTCGTGCGAGCACACGCCAATGCCGGCATAGAAGGGGCCGTCGAAATGCAGCTTGATCGACGCGCCGGTCTGATGCAGCGGCTCGCCGTGCATGCTCAGGAACATGGTGATGCGGTCGCCGCGTTTGACGATGCGGGCGCGCTGCGGAAAATCGATGTTG
>DATDIC010000413.1:0-3701 GCA_036521275.1 Acetobacteraceae bacterium | reverse complement strand
GGCCACTAGATCCGCCCATGCCGAAAAATGAAGCCGGAGCGCAATACCCTCCAGCTCCGCAGATGTCGGAATGTTCGTGATCACTGACGTCTAAAGCATCTCAAGCGTGAGATCGGGGCTGATCGCGGTGCCGGTCGCGTTGCTGAGGCTGATAATGCTGGTCGGATCCGCGGGTCCGCTGTCGACGCGCGCCGTGAGTGATGACAACATGACGGCGCATGTCGGCAACGGCGCGGGTGTAGCCGTTCCAGCGCTCACGGCGGTGGCGCCGAATCGGGATTGGCCCGGATTTGCCATGCAGCGGCCCGTCGAAGTCGCGGTCGCTTTCCAGCTTGCGGAAATAGGGCAGCACCTCCGTCCAGCCCGAACAGCATCGTGCGTGTAGCAGAATTCTCGCTCAGGCGCACTGCCAGGACGCAGCCGGCCGAGCCGCCGGCAATCAGGATATCCACCGGTTTCGGCCATCGTTTCCACCCCGTATCCCCCTTTCTCTCCTTTACGCCGCACGTCGGCCTTTGCGATGCTGATGCATATAACCAAGGGATCGGCAGGAACCGCAATATTGCTACCACGTGAGTTGCTGACGGTGAAAGGAAGCTGCATGGCCGAACGATATGAGCGTTACACGCGGTTGCTGTTCGATCGGCCGCATCCGCGGGTGCTGCGGGTGACCATGAGCAATGGCCGGATGAACAGCGCCGATGCGACGATGCACCGCGAGTTGGCGGAGATCTGGCGCGATATCGACGCCGATCCGGACGTGAACGCGGTGATCCTGACCGGTGCCGGCAAGGTGTTTTCGGCCGGCGGCGATTTCGGCATGGTGCAAGAAGTTGCGGATGATTTCACCGCCCGCGCGCGTACCTGGAGAGAAGCGCGGGACATCGTCTATAACCTGATCAACTGCGGCAAGCCGGTGGTCAGCGCGATGCGCGGCGTGGCGGTGGGCGCCGGGCTGGTATGCGGGCTGCTGGCCGATATCTCCATTGCCACGAAGGATTGCCGGATCATCGACGGCCATACCCGCCTCGGTGTCGCGGCCGGTGATCATGCAGCCATCATCTGGCCGCTGCTGTGCGGCATGGCGAAGGCGAAATACTACCTGCTGCTGTGCGAGCAGGTGCTGGGCGAGGAGGCCGAGCGCATCGGCCTGGTGTCGCTGGCAGTGGATGATGGGGAGCTGGATGGGCGCGCGCTGGAGGTGGCCGTGCGGCTGGCGGAAGGGGCGCAGTCGGCGATCCGGTGGACCAAATACGCGCTGAACAACTGGCTGCGGCAGGCGGGGCCGGCGTTTGATGCGTCGCTGGCGCTGGAGTTCATGGGGTTCAGCGGACCGGACCTGCGGGAAGGGCTGGCGTCGCATCTGGAAAAGCGGAAGCCGTCGTTTCCGGCAGGGTCGGTGGTGTGAAGAGGGGTCAGGTTCACCACGGAGGCACGGAGGCACGGAGCTGCATTGCTTCTCCGTGCCTCAATGTCTCCGTGGTGAATCCTTATCCTTCTACTCGAAGAACTGCTTGTCCTGCTCGGCCAGATAGGCGGATGCCTTGCCGATATCGAAGGTTACGCCCATTCCAGGCCGGTCCCATACCTCGATCATTCCATTGGTGACGATAGGGTCTGGCAGGCCGGTGACGATGTCGTACCACCAGTCCGGCCGGCCGATCGGGTATTCGAAGGCGATGAAGTTCTGCGGCAGGGCCGCGCAGACCTGCACCAAGGCCGCCAGCCCGAGCAGCCCGTCGCCCGTGCCGTGCGGCGCCATCAATATCCCATGCAGGTCGGCATATTCGGCGATCCATTTCAGCTCCGCGATGCCGCCGACATCGCATGGGTCGGGACCGATGACGCTGACCGCCTTGCCCTCGATCAGCGACTTGAAGTTCTGCCGCAGATAGATCTGCTCGCCGGTGTGGATGGGGGTGGAGGTGCTGCGCGTTATCTGCTGATACACGTCGGCGTTGACGAATGGCGAGTAATCGCCGGTCAGCAGGTCTTCGAGCCACATCACGTTCAGCGGCTCCAGCGCGCGGGCCAGCCGGATTGCGTCGGGGACAGTGAAACCGGGACCGCAATCGAGGGCGAGCCCGATCGCATCACCGGTAACCTGTTTCATGGCTTCGACGCAGGTGATGACATGCTTCAGGCCACGTTCTGTCAGCAGCCCGCGTTCGATCCAGACGTGCCACGGGTTGTCGTAGAGGTCGCCGTAGAAGAATCCGGGCTCGCGCTTCATGGCGGAATGGAAGCCGATCGCCTGCTTGATGATGGTAAAGCGTTCCGGCCGCGCCACCATCTTTCGCATCGCGTCGGCGTAATCTTCCGGTGTCTGTCCTTGCATCGGGAACCGGATGGCGCCGTTGTAGACCCGCACGTGGTCGCGGATCTTGCCGCCCAGCAGCTTGTACACCGGGACGCCGGCGGCTTGTCCGGCAATGTCCCACAGCGCCATCTCGATGGCGCTGACCGCGCTGCCCCAAGGCTTGAACGCGCCGCGCTGGCGGATGCGCAGCATCACGCGCTCCACGTTGGTCGGGTCCTGGCCAAGCAACGGCTCCTTGAAGCCGAGCACGTGGTCTTTCAGGTAGGGCTTGAAGGATTCCACCTCGCCGTAGCCGCTGATCCCGGCATCGGTGACGACGCGGACGATCGGGTTCTGCCCGATGACGGCACATTTCAGATCGGTGATGCGCATCGGGTGGCGATAGGCGGCCGGTTGAACCGGGTCAAGCCGGCGGGCAGACTGTGGGCAGATGAGAACAGGAGGAACGCGGCATGACGACGCTTCGCAATTCGGCCCGCGAGAAGCTGGCCGCGGGGGAGATGGCGATCGGCTTCTCGGTCCGCCTGCTGCGCACGGTGGAGGTGGCACCCGCCGCCAAGGCAGCCGGCTATGACTGGCTGTGGCTGGACTGCGAGCATGGCACGCTGTCGCTCGATCAGGCGGCGCAGATTGCGGTCGCCGCGCTGGAAAGCGGTATCGCCCCGATCGTGCGGGTACCCAACGGGGAATATTCGCTGGCGACCCGCATCCTGGACAACGGCGCGCTGGGCATCGTGATCCCGCACGTGGATACGGCGGAGGAAGCGCGGGAGGTCGTGCAGAAGCTGAAATATCCGCCGGTCGGTCATCGTTCGATCGGCGGCACCGGTCCGCATTACGCGCTGCGTTCCCTGAAGGTCGGCGACGCGGCCAAGGCGATGAACGACGCCAACCTGACCATCGTGATGCTGGAAACGCCGAGAGCGATCGAGAATGTGGAGGCGATTGCCGCCGTGCCGGGGGTCGACGTGCTGCTGATCGGCAGCAACGATCTGTGTGCCGAAATGGGCATTCCCGGCGAGTTCACGCATGAACGCGTGGGGGATGCTTATGGCAAGATGATCGCGGCGTGCCGCAAGCATGCAAAGTATCCGGGGATGGCGGGGATATACACGGAAAATATCATGCAGCGTTATATCGGCATGGGCGCGCGGTTCGTGCTGGGCGGCGGTGATGCGGCGCTGCTGATGGGGGCGGCCACGTCGCGGGCGACCAATCTGCGGAAGATGGTTTCGGTTTGATCGATGGCCGGCGCTTTCGCCACTCGGTCGGGCTTCTGCCGGTTTTGTTGCTGGGAGAGGGAGAGACAGTTCTGCCGGTTTTGTTGCTGGAAGAGGGAGAGACAGAAAGACGTGGATGGCCGGCCTTCGCCGGCCATGAC
>DATDIC010000412.1:0-7651 GCA_036521275.1 Acetobacteraceae bacterium | reverse complement strand
TCGGCACCGGCTACGTGCTGGCGCGGCGGGATGCCAACCCGCCAGAGCATTTGGTGTTCGAGGAGCAAGCGGGGCTGGTCCGCGTGCACATCCAGCGCGATGCGGCGAAGCAGATCACCGGCGCGCAGATTTCCGCGCCGCATTCGCTGTCGATCGACATCGTCCTTCCCACGGACGTGGTCGCCGCCTGCGCCGGCCTGGGCGAAGACGACGTGCTGACCACCGCGCACTCGCCGCTGGTCGCCTCGGTCGGCATCCCGTTCGTGATCGCCGAGTTGGGAAGCCTCGCGGCGTTGGCACGCGCCAGCCCCGACCTCGCCGCATTCCGCGCTGCCGCCGCGCGGTTCCCCGACCTCGGCACACGGCTCTCGCTACATCTGTATGTGCGGCGCGGCGGTGACGCCACGCGGCTGCGCGCCCGCATGTTCGCCCCGCTGGGCGGCATCCTGGAAGACCCCGCCACCGGCAGCGCCAATGCCGCGCTCGCCGCTTTGCTGACCTCGCTGGCACCGGGGGAGAACGTGGATCTGACCTACGATATCGAGCAGGGGATGGAGATGGGGCGGCCGAGCCGGATCGTCGCGACGGCAAGGAAGACCGCGGAAGGGCCGGTGAGCGCGACGGTCGCCGGAAGCTGCGTGCCGGTGCTGCGCGGGACGGTGGAACTGTAGGCAGGACAACCCGCCATGATCACAGGCGCCATTATCGCGCTACTGCTCGCGGGCCTGATCGTGCTTTATGTGCACGACCGCCGGCAGACCGCGCACACCATCCTGCGCAACTATCCGGTCATCGGCTACTTCCGCTACTTCGCCGAGACGCTGGGCGAATACATGCGGCAGTACCAGTACTTGCCGGACTGGGCCGAACGCCCGTTCAACCGCCTGGAACGCGCCTGGGTCTACCGTTCGGCCAAGGGGGTTTCCAACCTGCGCAGCTTCGGCTCGGAGAACGTGCCGTCCTTCGTATTCCGCAACGCCGCCTTCCCGGTGCTGGAGGAGGAGAGGCAGCCCTGGCCGGGCAGGCAGATCGGCACCTCGCAGGGGCCTGGCGCGTGCCTGCACCCATTCAACCCGGCCAGTTTCTTCAACATCAGCGGCATGAGCTACGGCGCGCTCAGTCATGCCGCGGTGTCGGCGCTGTCGCGCGGGGCGAAGCTGGCGGGAATTTGGATGGCGACCGGCGAAGGCGGCCTGGCGCCGTACCATCTGGAGGGCGGCTGCGACGTCATCATGCAGATGGGCACGGCGAAATACGGCGTGCGCGACGCGCAGGGCAATTTGTCGGAGGACCGCCTGCGGGAGATCGCCGCGCACCCGCAGGTCCGGGCGTTCGAGGTGAAGCTGGCGCAAGGCGCCAAGCCGGGCAAAGGCGGTATCCTGCCGGGGATCAAGGTGACGCCGGAGATCGCCCGGATCCGTGGCATTCCGGCAGGGCAGGACAGCATCAGCCCGAACCGGCACCGCGATATCGGCAGCGTCCGGGAACTCGGCCGTTTCGTCGACCGGGTGCGCGGCGCCACCGGCAAGCCGGTCGGGGTGAAATTCGTCGTGGGCGATCCGGACTTCCTCGACGAATGGTTCCGCGATTGCGTGGCCTATCCCGAGGGCTGTCCCGACTACGTGCACGTGGACGGCGGCGAGGGTGGCACCGGTGCGGCGCCGGCGCCGCTGATCGACTATGTCGGATTGCCGATCACCGAGGCGTTGCCGCTGGTGGCACATGCGCGCGACCTGCACGGGCTGAAGCAGCGCATCCGCATCGTCGCCGCAGGCAAGCTGATCACACCGGACAAGGTCGCCTGGGCGCTGTGCATGGGGGCGGATTTCGTGTCTTCCGCCCGTGGTTTCATGTTCAGCCTGGGTTGCGTCCAGGCGATGAAATGCGGCACCGGACGCTGCCCGACCGGGGTGACCTCGTCGCGGGAGAGGCTGATCGCCGGGCTGGACCCGGCGGACAAGGCGGTGCGCGTGGCGCAGTACGCAAGGCAGGTCCGCGAGGAGGTGGAGATCATCGCACATGCCTGCGGCCTGACCGATCCGACCGGTTTCCTGCCGAAGCATGTAACGGATATCGAGCGCGGGGTAGGCGGCTTCCGGGCGGCCCAGGGGGGCGATTGACGCCATACTCAACCCGGCGCCGCCTTCTTCCGCTTCGCGGGCGCTGCGCGCCCGGCTAGAGTGCCGCCTTCACGCCAGCCAGGAGAAAGCCCATGGCCCCGCCGCCTTTCGGCGCCAACTCCGCCGCCGCCCGCGACATCGCCTCTGTTCTGCATCCGTATACCGACCTGCAGGCGCATCAGGAGGTCGGGCCCGTCGTGATCTCCCGCGGCAAGGGCGTGCGGGTCTGGGACGACGCCGGCAAGGAATACATCGAGAGCGTTGCGGGATTGTGGTGCGCCTCGCTCGGGTTCGACAACGAGCGGTTGGTACAGGCCGCCGCCGCGCAGATGCGCAAGCTGCCGTTCTACCACGCCTTCACGGCCAAATCGCACGAACCGATGATCGACCTGGCCGAGATGCTGCTGGCCCGCTCACCGATACCGATGAGCAAGGTGTTCTTCGCCAATTCCGGCTCCGAGGCGAACGATTCCGCCATCAAGATGGTGTGGTATTTCAACAACGCGCTGGGTCGCCCGCAGAAGAAGAAGATCATCGGGCGGGTGAAGGGCTATCACGGCATCACCGTGGCGTCCGCCTCGCTGACCGGCCTGGCGGTCAACCACCGTGCCTTCGACGTGCCGCTGCCGGGCTTCCTGCACACGATCACGCCGCACCATTACCACGGCGCCAACCCAGGCGAGAGCGAGGAAGCTTATGCCACGCGCTGCGCCGAGGAACTGGACCGGCTGATCGTCGCGGAAGGTCCCGATACCGTGGCGGCGATGTGGGCCGAGCCGGTGATGGGCGCCGGCGGCGTCATCGTGCCGCCGCGCGGCTATTTCCCTAAGATCCAGGCAGTGCTGAAGAAGCACGACGTCCTGCTTGTCGCCGACGAGGTGATCTGCGGCTTCTGGCGCACCGGCAACTACTGGGGCTGCCAGACACTCGACGTCCAGCCGGATATCCTCACCTGCGCCAAGGCGCTGTCGGCGTCCTATCTGCCGATCAGCGCGGTGATGGTGAACGACCGCGTGTTCGCCGGCCTGTGCAAGGAGAGCCACGAGATCGGCACGTTCGGCCACGGCTTCACCTATTCCGGCCACCCGGTGCCGGCGGCGGTGGCGATCGAGACGCTGAAAATCTACGATGAAATGGACATCGGCACGCATGTCCGCGCCGCCGGCGCATATCTGCAGCGTGAACTGCGGCGGCGCTTCGCCGGCCACGACCTGGTGGGCGAGGTGCGCGGCGTCGGCCTGATCGCGGCGATGGAACTGGTCGCCGACAAGGACGCGCACACGAACTTCGACCCAAAGGCGCGGGTCGGGGGACGGTTGACGCGGCTGATGGAGGAGCATGGCGTGATCGGCCGCTCGGTGATGAACGACGCACTGTGCTTCAGTCCGCCGCTGATCATCACCGAGGCGGAGATCGACGACATGCTGACACGCACAGAAACGGCGCTCGACGAGCTGACGGTGCAGTTGCGGCGCGAACAGATCGCGGTGGTGCGGTGAGGTGGAGGCCCGGGTACTGCTCTTTGGAGACCGTCGGATCTGTGAAGACCGTGGGAACCGGTTCGTCGTCGGATCGCAGAGGAACAATCTCCGCCGATCCGTCGACACGGACCTGCCGGAAACGGAGAGCGTGTTTTGGATAACAACCTTGGCCGGTCGCTGCCGATCGCCGGGGGATCTCCGGAGCGGTTCGGTTTCTCCTGGGATGAATATGCCGACATTCTGCCGCAGCATGAGGAGCAATTCCTGCGCTGGACTGCGCCGCTGAAGGCGTCGGACTGGCGGGGCGTCCGGTTCCTCGATGCTGGCTGCGGCGTGGGGCGAAATTCCTACTGGCCAGTGACGTACGGCGCGGCTGGTGGTGTCTCCATCGATCTTGACGACCGCACGCTGGCCCGTGCCCGCTCCAATCTGAGTCGCTTTCCGCAGATCGAGGTGAAGCGGCAGAGCGTCTATGATCTGGCCGCGCAGGATCAGTTCGATATCGCGTTCAGTATCGGGGTGATCCATCACCTGGAGTTCCCCGAAGCGGCCGTGGCACGGTTGGTCCAGGCGGTTCGGCCAGGTGGTCGGGTCCTGGTGTGGCTGTATGGCCGGGAGAATAACGGCTGGATCGTGCACCTGTTCAATCCGGTGCGGACCGCTTTATTCAGCCGGCTGCCGCTGGGTGTGGTGCATGCCCTGGCCTGGCCTCTGACCGCGCTGCTGTGGCTGATGCTGCGGCTGGGCCTGCAGCGCATCGAATATTTCCGGCTGATCCGCCGGTTCTCGTTCCGCCATCTGCGAGCGATCGTGTTCGATCACATGATCCCGCGCATCGCTCTCTACTATACGCGCGACGAGGCGACCGCGCTGCTGTGTGGTGCCGGTCTGGTGGATGTCGAAACGGTTTGGGTGAACGAGATGTCGTGGACGGTTTGTGGGCGGAAGCCGTCAGGCGACACCGGTGCTCCCGTGGGATGACGCTGCGATCCGTCCGACGTTGATTCGGTTATTGCTCGGCGAGCCCTGACGCCTGCACAGAAATCCGATGAGGTACGCTGTCATCAGGGAAAGTTGCATGTCTTTTGGCCCTGCTGCAGCGCCTCACCAATATTCCTCTGCCGCAGGTTCAGCCGGGTTGGACACGCAGATAGAGGACGTCGTGCATCACTCCGCTCCGGAGGTCGGACCCGGCGATGCGGCCGCAGCTCTCGACCAGCGACGTCATGGCTTCCCGCGACCGCTGATGGCCGCCGCGATCGTTGGTAAAGACCATGCGCTTAAACCAGCCGTCGGACTCCGGCAGGACAGGGTCGATGATGTGCAGCGCGCCGCCGGGGCGCAGGACCCGGAATGCTTCCGTCGCCATGGCCCGGACGATCCCGTCGTTGAGATGATGGCACATCGCGATCGATACCGCTGCATCGAAGCTGGCATCGGGGAACTCGAGGCGGCCCGCGTCCATGACCTGGAATCCGGGGCCGAACGCCTGAGTCGCCCACGCGACGTATTCCGGGTTGATATCGATGCCGGTATATGTGGCATCCGGAAACAGCGGGCGGTGCGACCCTACGCCGCATCCAATATCCAGCACGGCGCCGCCCTTCGGCAAGGCGATGTGGGCCTCCACCAACGCGCGGCAGTCCCGGTGGGTGAACGGCAGCAAGCGTTGCGAGGCGCCAAATACCAGAGGGTTCTCCAGCAGGCGGTGAAATATCTGCCGCACCGTCATGTCATGCCACCTCGTTGCATAGAGAGTGAACTGCCCTTCTGCAGACCGATGTTAGCATATGGCAGGCTTGCAGGCACGCATTGCCGGCTGAAATTACGTATCGGCTCACTTCACTCGCTGGTACAAATCCCAGCCCTCGATCTTTGCGGTGGGCCGATAGTCCGCCCACACACGGCGGAACGCCTCATCGCGGTCATAGAACGCCAGCATGTCGAAATCGTCCGGCAAGCCCTGTTTGATGTGGTTCTTGTCGACGGCGACAATCTCCGGCTGATACCGATCGAGATCTTCAATCAACTGACTCGTCGCAAGCTGCCGCAGCGCCTCCGCCGTGGCCCGCTGGGCAGGCGTGCGCGCTGACAACTCCAGTTTGACCGTTCCGGGAAGCAGAGACTGTCCCGGCTCGCGGGCCCCCACTTTGACATCGGCCAGGGCCGGGAAGCCCATCTGATAGCCTGCCGTCAACAGCAGCACGCGTTTGCCGGCGGCCATTTGCCGCAGCGTGTGGATCAGCGGCCTCGCGAGAAAGCGGGACCGGGTGATCTGCAGTCCCTCCTGCAGGGGACGCAGTGCCAGACAGACGGTGGCAACGGCAACAACCGCCAGTAGCACCGGTGTGCGCACCCGTTGCGTGGCCAGCATCGGCAGTAGCGATGCGGCGACGAAGGCCAGCACGATCAGGGCGATCTCACGCGACTGCAGGAAGTGATAAGGCCAGCCCTTGTGCTGCATGAACGCCATCAGCAGGCAGAGGACGGACGCCACGCAGCCATAGCGCAGGAATATCCGGTGCCGTGGCGGGATCGGCGCCAGTTCGGTCAGCACGATGGCCAGGCTCAGGGCTGTCACGGTATCCCTGGAGCTATCGAGCACGGTCAGCCAGGCACGGTTCCAACCGAAATACACGTGCCGCAGAACCGCCACCTCGGGCAGGAACCCGGGAAACGCCACGACAGTCACAACGGCGTACAACACCGCAGCCGCCGCGAAGACAGCCACCGGGAAATCCCACAGCACGCGCCAGCTGCGATGCCGGGCGGCGCTCAGCGCCAGCATTCCGGCTGGGATGGACAGGTCGAAGGGCTTGATCAGCACCGCGACCGCGGCAAGCAGGATGATGACGACCGACACCGGCGTGATCGGGGACGGGCGGCCGATGTCACGCGCCGCGAACCAAAACAGGCCCGGACAGAACAGGATGACCGAGAGGTGCTCCCGCTGCCCGAAATCGTAGCCGGGTTCCAGGGCGAGGATCGCCACATAGGCCAGCAGGAACAGCCGGCCGCCGACGGGGTTTTCCTGGAAACACCAGGCGACGATCGGCCAGGACAGGGCGACCGACACCGCGATGAGGACGCACACGGACAGGCTGAAGGCACTATATGCGTCGATCCCGAGCGGAGCGGCGAGCAGGGCGGGCGGAGCGTCGAGGAAGAATATCAGCGGCGGGTTTGCCTCGACGAAATCCCGCATGTAGCGGCCGCCGGCCAGGATTCGCCGAGCGATGACAAGGGAGAAATCGACGTCGTGGTTTTGCAGCATCCAGCGCGCGTGCAACGCGAAGACCGTCGCGAGGATGATGCAAATCCCCAGGACCACGGCGCTATCCAGCGCAACGAGGCCCCAGCCCGCCCGCGAGCTGGTCCGGACGCTGCTGTCATCCAAAGACGCTTCGTATGCCATGCCGGCGGCCTGACCTGTTGGCTGCACCAGGATATGTCTCGTTCCGACCGGTCCTGCTAACTGGCAGCCCGGATGGTGCCGCCTCATACCGTGGCGCTTCCGCCCGGCGCAAGCGAGGCTGCAATCCGCAACACATGAGGACCCCGGTGCAGCGCACGCGGCCCCGCTGCCGGCGGTGCGCGCCGACCGCGCAACATACCGGCGCGGCCGGAAGGGCGTCGTGGCCGGCCAGGTCCTGCCGGGCCGCGTCACAGAGCTGATCCGGCCAAGGTGACGGTGCCCGTTTGCGCGACGGCCAATCCGGTTTGCGGGACGACGCCACGAACCGCCCACCGCATGAGATTATTGCTGGGATATTCGTCCGATGCGCGATATCGTCGCACCATCAGTCGCTGCGCGCCCTTAGGATCATCGGCATGGACCTATCGATCGTCATCCCCGTCTATAACGAGGCGGAGGCCCTTGGGCCATTCTATATCATGCTGAAAGCGGCAGTGGACGATCTGCCGCAATCGGCCGAGATCGTATTCTGCAATGACGGCTCGACTGACGGATCCGCCGCCGTCCTGGACGACATCGCGCGATCCGACGAACGCGTCACGGTGGTGCATCTGCGGCGCAATTACGGCCAGACG
>DATDIC010000411.1:0-4436 GCA_036521275.1 Acetobacteraceae bacterium | reverse complement strand
AACCCTCAGTATCGGCACGGAGCTGCCTCACCGAATCACCAGAAAACAGCCCGGCGCTGAACGCATGCAGGCTCGCCACCGCGAGCCCCTCCGACCGGGACAGCACTTGTCCCGTTTGTGGTTCACGAAAGCTCCAACCCGGACCAGCCCCGGCATCCAGCAGCACGCTGACCGTACAGAGATCGATCCGGGTCCGAGCCAGCTCCTCGCTATCGCACCCGCGCAACCGGTTTGCCAGATCGCCCCAGCGATCCACCCCGCCAACCTCGAAGTGGCGCCAGCGCGCGTGATACGGGATGACAAGGTCCGGGTAATTGCTCCGGATCACCGCCGCAACATAATCGGCCACGTCATCCAGCCGTGCCAGATCCAACGCGAAATGCGGCAACCCATCCGATGCGGCCACTTCAAGCAGCGCGTGACAACGCTCGCGTACCGCCTCCGGCGTGCGCAGCCAGGCAACCGCATTCCGCGCATCCGCGTCGGGCATCGCGATCAATCGCGCAACGCACGGCCCTTGGCCAGGCCCAGCTCGCCCGCGTCGGGTATACGTTCGGCATAATACCCGGCAGCCTTTTTCGCATCCATTTCCACCGATGCGTCGGCCGGGATCAGCCCATCCGGGATCGGCACCCGCTCCACCACCTCGATCCCGCTCGCCACAATCGGCGCATATTTCATGTTGCTCATCGAAACCAGGCGGTCAATCCGCCCGATACCAAGCCAGTGCAGCACATCCGGCATCAGCTCCTGAAACCGCATGTCGGAAACGCCGGCCACGCATTCGGTGCGCTGGAAATACGCTTCCGCCCGGTCACCGCCGGCCTGCCGCTTGCGTGCGTTGTACACCAGGAACTTGGTCACCTCGCCCAGCGCACGGCCTTCCTTGCGGTTGTACACCACCACGCCCAGGCCGCTCGCCTGCGCCGTCGCCACGCACACCTCCACGCCGTGCGCCAGATAGGGCCGGCACGTGCAGATATCGGAGCCGAACACGTCGGAGCCGTTGCATTCGTCATGCACCCGGCAGGCGATGCGCGTCTCCGCACGGCCGAGCAGCGCCGGGTCCCCGAACAGATACACCGACATGCCCCCGATCGGCGGCAGGAACACATTCAGGTCCGATCGCGTCACTAGTTCGGGAAACATGCCCCCGGTCTGCTCGAACATCCCCCGCCGCAGGTCCGTAACGCTGATCCCGAATCGGCGCGCCACGCCCGGCAGATACCACACCGGCTCGATGGCGATCTTCGTTACCCGCACATCGCCGGCCCCGGTCAGCACGGTGTCGTCGGGCGTCAGCCGCCCGGCGCGCACCGCCTGCACGATCTCCGGCATGTTGATGCGCGCTCGCGTCACCGCGATCGTCGGGCGAATATCACACCCCGCCGCGATCCGATCCGCGAACACCTCGCCCGTCATGTGGCCCCACGGATCAAGCGAGACGATCCGCTCCGGGTCACTCCATTGCGGAAACGGGCCGATCGGCTCGGCCGGCCGCGTATCCGTCAGGTCCGGCCGATGGTCGCTCGCAAGCTGGCCCGCCGCGATCGCCAGCGCACGATACAGCGCATAGGCGCCCGCATGGGTCCCAATCGCATTGCGCGTCTCCGGTTCGTGCAGCGTCGCGATCACCGGGCCACGCTTAGCGGGATCAGCCGCACCCCAGTGGACCGGAATGACCCGGGTACTCGTGGACGGCGGATGAGAGGTCAGCACAATCGCCCGCGGAGCGGCATTCCGGCCCAAGGGCGACACAACTGGCGGTACAGCGGCTGGCGGTGCAGCAGGTGGCGTCGCCGGCGAGCCGGTCATCGATCGCGATCTCCTTTTCGTCCGGGCATCTGCGCGGCCGAACCCTAACGGAAGCGCACCGGCCGGGTCCAGCTTTTCGCCGACCTGTGCCGCCGTCGCGCACACCAACTTCGTCATCCTGGGCGAGGTGCTGGAGAAGGCGACCGGACGTCCGTTCCAGGCTCTGATTCGCGAGCGGATTCTCGACCCGCTGTCCCTGAGGGACACGCGAAGCGAGGTGACCGCTGTCATCCAGGAGCCCGATGGCCTATCTGCCGTCACGCGGGCGCTCCCCGTCATTCCCGCGGAAAGCGGGAATCCACCGACAATCGGTGCAAATCGAGACCCTATGCCAGCGCCATCCGCTGGCGGGTGCGGCTCTCCAGCCGCCGGATCGTCTGGCTCAGCGTGTAGCAGATGACGAAAAACAACCCCGCCAGCATCGCGTACAGCAGCACCGGGTCCTGCTCTCGCGCGTTGATCACGTTCGTCATCTGCATCACATCCGGCACGCTGATCACGCTGGCGATAGTGGAATCCTGAAACGCGATCAGGCTTTGCGTCAGCAGCGACGGCAGCATCCGACGCAGCGCCTGCGGCAACAGGACCAGCAACATCGCCTGCCGGGAATCCAGCCCGCTGGCCAGCGCAGCATCGAGCTGGCCGATAGGCACCGATTGCAGGCCGGCACGCACGATCTCGGCGAAATAGGCAATTTCAAACGCCGCCAACGCCACCAGCGCCGACACATAGGCCGAATTTGGATGGCCCGTCACCATCGGGCCGATCGTGTAAGCCCAGAACATGATCATCACCAGCGGGCTGGACCGTAGCACGTTCACATAGGCAGTCACCGGCGCGTGCACCGCGCGCCATCGCGAGAGCCGAGCCGCCGCGACCAGGCAGGATACCGGCAATGCAATCGCAACCGCCGTCAGTGTCATGATCAGATTGATCCTGACCAGCGGAACCAGCAGCGCGGCCAATGTGGACAGCACGCTCATCCCCGCGCCGCGCGTCCGATCAGACCCGGCACGCGCGTGCGCCGCTCGATCACGCTCATCAGCCCGGCAATCAACCAGGCGCACACCAAATACACGCCGGTACCCAGCGTGTTCGCCTCCACCCAATGGAACGTCTCGGTGCCAAGCTGCTGCGTCACATAGGCGGTCTCCGGCACCCCTACCATCATCGCCAGCGACGAACCCTTGAAGATGGTCACGAACTCCGAGGTCAGGCTCGGCGCGATCACCCGTAACAGCAGCGGCAGCACCACGAAACGCTGCGTCTGCCCCCAGCTCAGGCCGGTGGAACGTGCCGCCATCCGGATGCCGCCGCCCACCGCGTTCAGCCCGGCGCGCACGTGCTCGGCAATCTTCGCGGAGCTGTACAGCGCCAGCGTGAGCACCGCGCTCCACATCTCCCACCCAAGCTCGAACAGCGCATGACGCTCCGCTGGCGGCAGCAGGCGCGGCAGCACGTAGTAAACGAAGAACAACTGCACCAGCACGGGGATATTGCGGAACAGCTCCACATGCGCGGTCGCCAGCGCGCGCACCGGAGCCGCGGGTGCCTCACGCGCAATACCCACCGCCAGACCGATCACCAGCGCCCCCACCCAGGCGTAGAACGCAATTTCCGTGGTCAGCAGGATCGCGTCACGCAACTGCCCGCCGAACGGTGGCCGCCACAAGATTGACCAGTCCAGCCCGCTGAACACGCCGCTACTGCGGCGGCCAGGAATTCATCACCACCAATGTCTTCAGCGCGTCGGTCATCGGGAACGGCGTCTTGCTGTCCGGACCGAAATATTTCTGATACAACTTGTCCCACCCGCCCGAAGCGCAAAGCTGCGCGATCGTGACGTCGGCAATCCGCTTGAATTTGGAACTTTCCGGCCGGATAGGAAATGCCTGCAGGAACGTGTTGATCCCGATATCCACCACCCGCCACTTGGTCTTGTCGTTGCCATAGCCATACAGGATCGGCCCATCCGAGCTGTAGCCGTCGATCGAGCCCGTCTGCAGCGCGGTGAACCCCTGCGGGTGATCGGGGAACCCGATGATCCGCACCGGCGGCGACAACGTCCCTTTCGCGTTCAGCGCGCGATACGCCGGCTCCTCCAGCCCGCCCTGCGGCACGCCGATCCGCTTGCCAGCCAGGTCCGCCAGCTTGTGGATCGGACTGTCGATCGTCACCAGCACCTCGGTCGAGGTAAGAAAATGCGGCAGCACGAAATCCACCACCTGGGTGCGCTGCTGCGTGATCACCGTGGCACCCGCTTCCAGGTCGATGGTGCCATTCTGCAGCAGCGGCATCCGCGTCTGCCCGGTGACCGGTATCATCTTGATGCCGATCTTGCCGCCAAGTTGCTGATTTACGGCCGCATGGATGCGCTCGGCAATCTCGGTCGCGAACCCGACATAATGCCCGTCGGCATCCTTGAACCCATAGGGCGGCGTGGCGTCACGCACGCCGAGATTGAACACGCCGGCTTTCGCGATGTGGTCAAGCGTGTCTTCCGTGCAATCGGCGGCTCGCGCAATCGCCGGAGCCGCCAGCGCCGCGCCACCGAATGCCGCCGCGCCGGCCAGCCACCGCCGCCGCCCCGGCATCATGGAATCCCGCTTCATGATTTTCCC
>DATDIC010000410.1:0-3920 GCA_036521275.1 Acetobacteraceae bacterium | reverse complement strand
GCCGCCCAGCGTAACGACCGGCAGCAGGGCGTTAGGCAGTGCGTGGCGCAGCATGATCGCGTGCCGCGTCAGCCCTTGGCGCGGGCGACGCGGATATAGTCCTGCGACAGCGCCTCCAGCATTGCGGCGCGGGTGGTGCGGGTGATCAGGCCCATGGTCGCCGACGCCAGCACGATCGAGGGCAACACCAGATGGGCGACCGCGTCCCAGAACGTTGCCCACTGGTCGGCCAGGGGTGCGTCGATCAGCATGAAGCCGGTGACGACCGGAGGCGGGAACTGGTCGCTGCCGATCTGGCCGGGTCCCGGCGCCCAGCCCAGCCAGCCGTAGAACACAGCCAGCATGATGAATGCCAGCCAGAAGGTCGGTGCGGAAACCCCGGTCAGCGAAATAACGCGTGCCACGTGGTCGATCCATGAGTCGCGCTTCATCGCCGCCACCACGCCAAGCGGCAGCCCGAAAATCAGCGAGAGCAGAAATGCGACGGTGGAGAGTTCGACGGTGGCGGGGGCGTATTGGGCGATGTCCTCGATCACCGGGCGCTGCGAGGAGATGGATATGCCGAGATCGCCGTGCGTCAGGCCACGCAGGAAGATCCAGTAGCGATCCCACATCGGCAGATCGAGGCCCCATTTGTGCCGGTACGCCTCGACCATCGCCGGATTGTTGGCGGCGATATCGCCAAGCTGCGTCAGCACCGGATCGCCGGGGACGGTGTTGGCGATCAGGAAGATGATCAACGTGGCCAGCAGCACCATCGCCGCAGCAATCACGAGACGCGAGGCGATGTAGCGCAGCACCCGATGGCTTCCTCCGTTCCTCTGCCGCATACTGCATCGACTGCGTCACGCCAAGTTGTATTGCCCGGAAGGGCGCGTATGATCGCGGCCAAGGCGACAAACCCGGGGAGTGGAACGTGCAGGAGATTGGCTGGATTGGGCGGCGGGATGTGGTGCGTCTGCTGGGTATCGGCGGCGCGGCGTTGGCGGCGGGGCTGCCGCACCGGGTGCATGCGGCAAGCAGCGGCGGCACGCTGGTGCTGGGCATCGACATCAGTGACTCCATCACCTTCGACCCGGCACGTGAGGCGCAGTACACCGCGCCGTTGAGCCTGCGCGCGGCGTATGAATCGCTGGTGACCATGTCGCCCGGCGACTATCTGGAGGTGAAGCCGGCGCTGGCGAAGTCATGGGCGCGGACGGCGGATGGCAAGGGCTGGCGGTTCAATTTGACCGAGGCCAAATTCAACAGCGGCAATCCCGTCACCGCCGCCGATGTGAAGTGGACCTTCGATCGGCTGATCAATCTGAAGGACCAGCCGTCGCAATACGTGACGAACATTTCGGCTGTGAACGCCGTCGATCCGAAGACGGTCGATATCATGCTGGTCGATCCGACTCAGCCGATCCTGGCGATCCTGTCGGGGCCGAATTTCGGCGTGATGGAGCAGAAGGCGGTGGCGGCCCAGGGCGGCACCGCGGCAAAGGATGCCAATACCGCCGACAAGGCGACGCAATGGCTGAACCAGAATTCCGCCGGTGCCGGACCGTTCACCATCGTGGGCTGGACGCGCGGCGCCCAGATCCTGCTGACCCGCAACACGCATTACTTCCGCGGGCCGGTTCATTTCGAGCATGTGATCGTGCGTCACATGGGCGACAGCGCGACACAGCTTCTTGCGATCAAGCGCGGCGATATCGGCGTCGCGTTCAACCTGATCCCGGAACAGATCGCCACGCTGAAGGACAACAAGCAGGTGCGCGTGGAGGGACTGCGCAGTCTCGACTACGTCTATATGGCGTTGACCAACGAGCCGGCATTCAACAAGGCACTGGCGGTGAAGGAAGCCCGCCAAGCCATCGCCTGTGCGATCGACTACGACGGCATCATCAACAGTCTGCTCGGCGGCAAGGCGATGCGATGCGCGTCGTTCATCCCGATCGGGCTGTATGGCTCGACCGAAGAGACGACGAAGAAGTACGGCTACCACCAGGACCTGGACCGGTCGCGGCAGTTGCTGCAGAAAGCCGGTCTGGCGGATGGGTTCGAGTTCAAGATGACCTATGGCGACGCGGCGGTGTCGGGCCTGTCGTATGCGGTGCTGGCGCAGAAGCTGCAGTCGGACCTGGCGCGGGTAAAGATCAAGGTGGTGCTGGATCCGATCGACCAGGTGAATCTGCGGACGCAGTACACCACCGGAAAATCCACCGGCGGGGTGCTGACGTTCTGGAATCCGTCCGGGGTAGAAACGGACCAGTGGGCGCAGGCCAGCGTGCGCCGGGTGGCGAAACGGATTCACTGGACTCCCGACCCGGCGCTGATGGCGCTCGTCAACGAAGCGGCGGCCGAGCAAGACGCGACGAAGCGCTCGGCGCTTTATCTGGAATACGAGAAGGCGCTGATTGACCAGGCGAGCTACACGATCCTGTTCCAGCCGATCTATCAGTTCGCGGTTCGCAACACGCTGAAGCAGTTCCCGCTGACCGCGGCCGGGTGGGAGGCGGAGATGTACCAGGCGACGACGTAGCGCCGGCCTGGATGGTCGCGGCCGGCCGCCTGCGTCACGCCCCGGCCGGTGTATGGCTCGACAGGAATTCCATGACGCGGGCTCTCGCCGATACCAGGGCGGCACCGGTCTTCCATTCGGGAATGAACGCGCAGTTCGGCAGCAATTTCGAGATCTCCTCGGCAATCGGATAGGGGTGCGCTTCGTCGTTGCCTGCCAACACCAGACAGGGCGTGCGGACTGTCGATACGAAGGCGCGGTCCGCGCAGTAGACGAAGCCTCGGCCGTAGAGGTTCTGACAGAACGCATCCAGCACCGCCTGGGTCGCCTCCGGGTGGTCCTTGAGCGATGCCGCCCAGCCGTCAAACCGCGGCGTGCGGTCGCGGGCGGGAGCACCCACGCGCCCGATCGGCTGCGCGAGCACGGCGGACGCAACGCGATCGGGCTGTGCCTTGAGCAAGTTCAGAATGAATGATCCGCCGATGCACTGACCGTACAGATGGCAGCGATCGATACGGAGATGATCGAGCAGCGCGATGTGATCGGCGGTGTAGGTGTCCCAGCCATCCTGCGCGGTGATGGGGGCGTGGGACCGGCCGCCGGCATTGCGCTGGTCCATGGCGATGACGCGGTATTGCTTTGCGAACTCGGTGGTGGGGTTGATCGGCGCGGAGGGCTGGCTCCAGACATCGATGACCGACTGCAGGCCGGCGGGGGCGAAGGTCAGGATGGGGAAGCCGTGGCCGTATTCCTCGTAGTAGATGCTGGCGCGGTTATGTTCGAAGCTCGGCATGTTGGTGTCCTTTCAGTTCCGGTGGTTCGCGCGGTAGTACGAATTGCGCAGAACGCGGCCGGGCAGCGCGCCGCAGTGCTTGCCGTCTTCCAGCAGAACCTGGCCGTTGACGACGGTCATTTGGATGCCTTGCGCCGGCTCGCGGATCCGCATGGCGCCGGTTGGAAAGTCGTGGACGACTTCGTGCGGCAGCGGGCGGACCGTGTCAGGATCGAAGATCACGATATCCGCCGCCATGCCCGGCTGCAGCAGGCCACGATCGTGCAATCCGAAGATCGATGCCGATTCGAAGGTCAGCCGCCGCACTGCCGTTTCCAGTGACATGATGCGCTTCTCGCGCACCCACTCGCTCAACAGGCGGGTGCTGAAGCCGAAGCCGCTCTGGAACTGGACGTGCGCGCCGCCGTCCGACAGGCCGATGATCGCGTTCGGGTAGTTCAGTATCTTCGCGACGGCTTCCTCATCGACGTTGTTTTCGCCGTGCAGGAAGGCGGTGTCGAGATTCTCCTCGACCGCCAGGTCCAGGAATGCGTCGATGATGCCTTTGCCCTGCGCCTTTGCGATTTCACCGACGGTCTTGCCCACGAGGTCCTTGTTCTTCGGCAACACCGCATGCTGGAC
>DATDIC010000409.1:0-7372 GCA_036521275.1 Acetobacteraceae bacterium | reverse complement strand
TCGGGTGAACCGGGCACCAATCACCGCCCGGCATCTCCTGCCGGCCGATCGGGACGCCCGTCCTGGTGCGCCTAAATGAGCCTTCCGCGCTCCTCAGCCGCAGTCCACGTCAGCGTGGCGATTTCGACGGCCCCGCCGGCTGGCATGGCGGATGCACGACGCCATCTGTCCGACAATCACCGGAGACCAACATGACCCTCAGCGTCACCAGCCCGACCACCTGGACCGCCCAGGACGCCACCTCGGTGAACCGCTCGCACCGCTCCCGCCACGGCGGCACCGAGTTCGACCAGCAGCTTCAGACCCCCCAGGCCCCGCAATCGGCCCAGTCCACCTCCCCCACCGCCGGATCGCCACTCTCCGCGGCGGCCTCGCTATCCGCGGATCTGTTGCGCACCATCGCCGCCCATGTCGGCTCCGCTCTCTCGTTCACCCCCACTAGCAATTGAGAGTTGACCGGCGCTGGTGCGTGCCGTCGCCATCTCGAGCCAAAGCCGCTAGAAATCAGGGACGCGATGCCATTTCACGCAAGCTCCAGCCCATCGCCCCGCGCGTCCCCTGATGCACACTGATGTTCCGTCACTCGATTCCGAGCAGGAGTTCCCGGCCGAATTCGACCACGCGATCTATGTCGGGCATCCCGACAACCCCGACCTGCTCGGCCTCGATCCCACAGATGCTTGGCACCACTACGAGACCTATGGCCGGCACGAGGGCCGCGCATGTTCGGCGATCGACAGCCGCCCCGCCTTTCTCGCGCTCATTGCTGACCATGGCTCGTTTCTCGAAATCGGCCCGCGCTGGTGCTCCGCTCTCGATCGTAGCCGCCGAACCGTTCGCACGCTGGACATCCTATCCACAAAAGAACTTTACAGCCTGTCTATTGAACAGGGGGCGGGCCCCACGGACATTCCCGAGATCGACTTTGTCTGGCGCGGCCAGCCCTACCACGAGCTGACCACCGAACGGTTCGACGCCATTCTTGCCGTCCGCAGCCTGGAACGCCAGACTTGCCTTATCACCCACCTGACGGACGCGGCGTCCCTGCTCCGCCCGGGCGGACGCTTGTTCCTTGTTCTCGGTGACCGCCGCTTCTCCTCATACCATTACCTGCCGGATACGACGCTCCCCGACTTGCTGGACGCCTTCGCGACCTCCCGGACCGGCCGGTCCACGCGCAGCGTGATGGCGAACCGTTTGTGGCGGACCCACGACGATGCCGACGCACACTGGGCCGGACGACACGGCGCCGATCCGCGACATCAGGCACCCGATCCACGCCTGGTTCAGGAGATCGCCGCTCTTTTGCGTGCCATTCGCACCGCCGGCCACCCGCCCGATGTCGCGGCCTGGCATTTTACCCCGGACAGCTTCCGCTACCTCATCGAGACCCTCGCCGCCATCGGCCTGTCGCCGTTCCGGGTCGAACGGCTCTACCCGACCCGGCGCCCCAGTAGCGAATTTTACGCTGTGCTGCGCATCGCGGCCTGATACAACTCCCCTCGTTCCCAACCACGCACCGGTGAATGGATTCAGTGGACGAAGACCTGACGAAGGAATTGCGCGTCCTGTTCGAACAGGACTGGTACCTGAGCCACTATCCCGACGTCCAGGTATCCGGCATGGACCCGCTGGCCCATTATATCCGCTTCGGCATCAATGAAGGTCGCGACCCCAACCGGTTCTTTGATGGCGCCTGGTACCGCGAACATTACGCCGACGTCGCAGCCACCGCTGTCGACCCGCTGGTGCATTATCTTCGCGTCGGCGCGCCCGAACTGCGCAACCCGCATCCGCATTTCGATGCCGCATGGTACGCCGAGCAGCATGTAGAGGCGGCCGGCAACCCGTTAGTTTATCATCTGCTGTTCGGCCGGGCTCGCGGCTGGCCAACGGAACGTCCGATCCGTATCGCTGACTTCCTTCCCTCCAAATCCACGCCGCCCGCCTGCCCCCCCGGCCTGGTCGTTGATGTCGTCATCCCGGCCTATCGTGGCCTTGCGGAAACGCAGCGTTGCCTCAACGCCGTGCTCGCCGACCCCGACCGACCGGCCGGTCGGGTCATCGTCGTAGACGATTGTTCGCCCGAACCGAACCTCTCCGCGTGGCTGCGGGAGCTTAAGTCCGCCGGCCGCATCCTGCTGCTGCGCAACCAGCGGAACCGCGGCTTCGTCGCCTCCGCGAACGCCGGTATCGAAGCGGCCGGAGAGCACGACGTCGTCCTGCTCAACAGCGATACCGAGGTTCCACCCGGCTGGCTCGCCCGTCTTGCTGGGCATGCCTATTCCGCCTCGCGCATTGCCTCTGTCTCGCCGTTTTCCAACAACGCGACGATCTGCGGCTATCCCAGCATCGCCGGTGGAGCACCAGCCTTCGACCTGCCGGTCGCCACGCTGGACGAGGCCTGCCGCGTCGCCAATGCCGCCCGCCATGTCCAGGTCCCGACCACGGTCGGCTTCTGCATGTATCTCCGCCGCGCTGCGCTCCGGGATGTCGGCCTGTTCGATGCCACCACCTTCGGCCGCGGGTACGGCGAAGAAAACGATTTCTGCCTGCGCGCTACCGCCCGCGGCTGGCACCATTTGCTGGCCTGCGACACCTTCGTCTTCCACGCCGGCAAGGTCAGCTTCGGCGCCGATGGCGACCGTCAGTCCGCGCAGGGCCAGACCCTGCTTGCCAAACGCTGGCCGCACTATGCACGGCTGATCGACCAACACATCCGCGAGGATGCGGCCGGTCCGGCCCGCCTCGCTGCCACCGCCGCGCTGTTCTGCCATCTCGGTCGCCCGGTCACCCTGCTGGTCACCCACGCGCTTGGCGGCGGCGTGCGACGCCACGTCAGCGATCTGATCCGCCGTTCTGGCGATCGCGCCAATTTCCTGCTTTTGGAATCGACTGCGCGCGGCATCACGCTATCGGTCCCGGCGCTGCCCGGCCATTCCGTCGCGATGCTGCCGGCCGAGCAGATCGACGGCATCGCCGCCATTCTGCGCTCGGCCGGCGTCAGCCGCCTGCATATCCATCACCTGCTCGGAATGGACCTCGACCTGCGGCACCTCGTCCACGCGCTCGATGTGCCGTTCGACGTCACTGTGCATGACTATTACACTATCTGTCCGCAGGTGAACCTGCTGCCCTGGCTCGATGCGCACTATTGCAACGAGCCGTCACCGGCAGTTTGCAACGCCTGCATCGCGGATCGGCCCAGCCACCACGCGCGCGACATCACCTCCTGGCGCCTCCAGCACTCCTGGCTGTTTCACGAGGCTGACCGCGTCATCTGCCCGTCGCAGGATGTGCATGCCCGGCTGGCCCGCTTCGGGCTCGCCGCCCGCGCCATCGTCGTCCCGCACGATCCCGTTGCGGCCGGTCCCTGGCCATTATCGCCGCCTCGCGTCGCACGTGGCGGTAAGCTGCGCATCGCGCTGATCGGCGTACTGGCCCAGCAGAAAGGCGCCCCCACCGTTGCGTCCGTTCTGGAAGCCGCCGATCCGGAGGCGTTCGATATCCGCCTGATCGGCTATCCGGAACACGAGCTGCCAGCCGCCATTCGCCGCCGGGTCCGCAGTACCGGTGAATATAAGGACGAACAGCTTCCCGCCTTGCTTGCCAAGATCAATCCGCACGTGGTCTGGTTTCCCGCCCAGTGGCCCGAGACTTACAGCTACACGCTCGGTGCCGCGATCGACGCCGGCCTGCCGATCGTTGCCAGCCGCATCGGCGCCTTCCCAGAGCGGCTGGAGGGTCGGCCGCTGACCTGGCTGGTTGATCCCGCCTCCCCACCAGCCGAATGGCTGGAGGCGTTCAGTTCGGTCCGCGCCGTACTCTCCGCGCGCATGCCGCTCGCTGCTCCCCAGCGACCCGCGCGTCCCGATTTCTACACCGACGGCTATGTGCGCCCTGTCACCCGCCGCTCGCGCGATGCGGCGGCCCGGCGCCGTATCGTGCTCATTCCGGAACGCTTCAGCACCGGCGCGCTCACCCCATGTGCCTATATCCGGCTGGTCCAGCCTTTCGATCATCTCGCCGCCGCCGCTGGCTTCGAACTTATCGTCACCGACCCCGCCGACGCGCTGCGCTATCAACCGGATCTGATCGTCACCCAGCGTCACGCCGTCACCGGCAGCGAGGCTGCTCAGGCCCTGCTGCGCCATTGTCGCCAGCAGCGCATCCCGCTGCTGTACGATCTCGACGATGATCTGCTGGCGCTGCCGCGTACCCATCCGGACGCGAGTCGGCTACGTCTCCTGGTCCGCGATATCGAACGTATACTGCGCGGTGCCAGCGCGGTTTGGGTCTCCACGCCGGAGTTGCTCAAGCGGACCCGCCGCCTGCGCGACGGGGTTCAACTGATGCCGAACGGTCTGGACGAGCGCCTGTGGGCCTCCCCTCCGGCGACCCGTCTCGGCCGCCAGGCACCGGTGCGCATCCTGTTCATGGGCACGGCAACGCACGATGCCGACTTCGCCCTGGTCGAACCCGCGCTTGCCCGCCTGCACAAAGAGTATCCGGGCCGCGTCAGCTTCGACATGATCGGCGTCAGCGGGCGACAGGACCTGCCCGCCTGGGCGAATCGCGTGCCGCTGGCGATCAGTGCCAATCTTTCCTATCCCGGGTTCGTCAACTGGCTCATCCAACAGCCGGGCTGGGACATAGGCATCGCGCCGCTGGCCGGCAGCGGCTTCAACGCTGCCAAATCCGCTATCAAGGCAATGGACTATGCGGCGCTGGGCCTGGCCGTGTTGGCCTCCGACGTTCCCGCCTATCGTGGCGCGCTTTCGCCGGACTCGCTGGTCCCCAACACCGAAACGGCCTGGTATGGGGCACTCAGCCGACTCGTCCGCGACCCGGCTCACCGGCATCACATGGCCGCCGGCGCCAGGGCCCGCTTCACAGAACTCTGGACCCTGGCGGCGCAGACCGATTTTCGCAGCGCCGCCCTGGAAGCCGCCATCGCCCCGAAATCCGGTCCGCGCCGCCCAGCAGCGCCGTCCGCACGATCGGCCGCGCCGCTCGCGCCAGCGCCGGTACCAACGACGGTGCATGCCGAAACGCCAGCATGACCGTTCTTCTTCCGGCGGAGCGGGCGCTGTCGCTTGAACGATCCCCGGGGAGATAGGATCGACTATTTCAAACTCCGAACAACAGCCGCGTGTTGCCGCCGGCAATCATCGCTCTCGTGACCGCGTCCAGTGACGACGATGCCAGATGCCCCAGCGGGTCGTACTCGCCCATGTCGTACGGGTAATCCGTGCCCATCAGCACGTGGCCGGGGCCGAGCAGCTCGACCAACGCCTCAAGCTGATGCGGCGTAAATACGACCGCATCTACATAAACACGCTTGAGATAGGTCGTGGGCGCATGCTGGAGGTCGCCGTGGCTGTCGCTGCGAGCGCCCCAGGCATGGTCGATACGGCCGGAATAGGTGGGCAGGTAGCCGCCGCCATGCGCCGCGATCACCTTGAGGTTGGGGTGACGGTCGAGCACGCCGTCGAAAATCAGGTAATGCAGCGCGATGGTTGTATCGAGCGGGTTACCGATGACGTTATTGAAATAGTACCGGCCGAAACGGCGTGCCTCCGTAAAGCCGCCCGGGTGTATCATTACCACCCCGCCTAGCCTTTCAGCTTTGGCCCAGAATGGGGCGAATTCGGCATCGGAGATTTCGCGATCGCCCACATGGGTCAGTATTTGGACGCCCTTGCAGCCGAGCGTGCCCATGCAGCGGTCCAGTTCGTCGGCCGCGGCTGCACCGCCCGCGCTCAGTGGCACCGTGCCAAGCGCAACGAGCCGGTCGGGTCGACGCCCCGCGAAAGCGGCAACGCCATCATTCACCATGCGGCACGCGGTAACGGCGATCTCGGGTGGAACGGCATAGCCGCACTGCTGCGGGGCGGGCGAAACGATCTGGATGTCGACTCCCATGGCATCCATATCGGCGAGCCTCAGTTCTAGATCCGTCAGGTTCCGGCGTCGGTCGGCGTCCTGGCGGCGCGTCAGTTCGCGGGTTTCATCGGTGTAGTGATGTGTCCGCGGATCAGCCACGAGATGAGCCCGGACGTGGTCCGCGGCTTGCGGCACCAGGATGTGCGCGTGCATGTCGATGGTGGGACAAGTCGGCCGTGGCGTCCGGCCGTTGCCATGCCGGCGAGCCGCAGTGCGGTCATAGCGATTCCAAGGATGCGACATCGCGAATGCTCCTGCCACGTTGGTTCTTGCTCTGCCTTGTTCGGTGGAGGCAGGCAAATCTTCGCAGCGGGAGCTGGACAAAGTCCGTCGGCCGGTACCCTCGCCGTCGGACACAAGAGTCCTGATCCCCCTGTCCAAGGCGGCCTATAACGTCTAATCCGCCCCCATGCAGCCGCTCCGTGCCCGCCGATGATGTATTTCAGTCGCCTGAAGGCCACCCTGATCCTGGGAATCTGCCTCCTCGGGGCGATCTTGTGCATTCCGAACGCCGCCCGCGCGCCGGCCCCGTGGCTGCCCTGGCGGCAAGTGCATCTCGGGCTGGATCTGCAGGGCGGCAGCTACCTGCTGATGCAGGTGGACATGGAAAGTGTGATCAAGCAGCGGCTGAACGGGCTGATCGACCAGGTCCGCCGGGCACTGGTGCAGCGCAGCCTGTTTTACCGGACGATCGAGGCGCAGCCGGCACAAAACCGAGTGGTGGTACAACTGCGTGATCCGGGCCGGTTGCCGGATGCGTTGACCGCGTTGCGACCGCTCATCACGACCGAGGGGGCGATCGCCACGCCGGACCTGACGCTGACCTCCACCCCGGAGGGGCAGGTCACCGTCACACTGTCGCCGGTAGCGCTGCATGACCGGGCGGTGGCAGCCATGCAGCAATCAATCGAGATCGTGCGGCGCCGCATCGATGCCACGGGCGTGGTGGACCCGCAGGTGACGCAACAGGGCGAGTCGCGGATCGTGGTGCAGCTTCCGGGGATCGGCGATCCGGACCGCATCAAGCAGTTGCTGGGCACCACGGCGCACATGACGTTCCAGCTTGTAGACGAGACGGCCAATCCGGGCGCGGCGGTGCCGCCGCCCGGCGCGCAGTTCCTGCCGATGCAGGACAATCCGAACCAGAAGATCGCGGTGTTCGACCGAGTGGATGTCGATGGTGGCGACCTGACGGATGCCCATGCCGGGACCGAATCGCAGACCGGGCAATGGGTGGTGAACTTCGCATTCAACAGCGTGGGGGCACGGCGGTTCGCCGACATCACACGCGCCAATGTCGGGCGCCGCTTCGCGATCGTGCTGGATAATAAAGTGATCAGCGCACCGGTGATCCGCGAGCCGATCCTGGGTGGCAGCGGTCAGATCAGCGGCAATTTCACCGCCACATCCGCCTCCGACCTCGCCC
>DATDIC010000408.1:0-6362 GCA_036521275.1 Acetobacteraceae bacterium | reverse complement strand
GACAGCTCGGCGCCGATGCGGGCCAGCAGCGTGCGCCGGTGCGCCGGCGGCCCGATCTGCACTTCGGCGACGTGCGGCCGTCGCGGATCGCCCAGGGCTTCGCGCACCAGCCCGCTCAATTCGGGCACCACCTGGGCCAGTTCCTGGCCGGTTGCGGCGAGCAGGTCGGCATCCAGCAGCTCGTCGGCCGGCCGATTGGGCAGTTCGATCCTGCCCTGCGAATCAAGCCCGATCACGCCGGCGGAAACCCCTGAAAGCACGGTCTCGGTGAATCGCCTTCGATCATCGATCTGCCGGTAGGCGTCCATCAGCTCGGTGCGCTGGGCGGCGAGCTGACCGGTCATGCGGTTGAAGGCGCGCGACAGGCCGGCGATTTCGTCGTCGGTCGCGCTTTCCGGCACCCGCACGGCAAGATCGCCGCTGCGCACCCGTTCGGCGGCCTGGATCAGCCGGCCGATCGGACGGGCGATCTGGTTGGCCATCAGCAGGCCGATCAGGACGGCGGCCGACAGCACCAGCAGCGCGACGAGCGCAAAAATCCAGGCGAAGGCAATCTGCAGCCACGTCCGGTTCTGATCGAGGCGGGTGTATTCGGCAACCGCCTGCTCGGTGCGTTGCATGTAGTGCAGTATCTGCGGATCGACCGGCCGGCCGACCATCAGCAGCAGCGGTGGCGTGGAATTGAGCTGCACCACCGCCCGCACCCGGGTTCCGTCCGGCGAGTTCGTCACCACCACGTCCCCGGTACGCGCCTGCATGTTGGCCCAGCCAGGTGGCGGCTCGACCCCGAGCCCACCGAGCAGGCCGGCCGACGCCACCACCTGCCCGGT
Organism: Acetobacteraceae bacterium; assembly: GCA_036521275.1. Taxonomy (GTDB): domain Bacteria; phylum Pseudomonadota; class Alphaproteobacteria; order Acetobacterales; family Acetobacteraceae; genus DATDIC01. Next base: position 5,532 of record DATDIC010000408.1, on the reverse strand, counting down.
GAGCGGATCGTAGATCACCGCCTCGGTCAGCCCGCGCAGCGTGGTCTGCTCTCCGAGCACTTCGGCGAACGAATGCGGATCGCCGGCCAGGGCGACGCCGGCGTTGTTAAGGTCGTTCGCCATTTCCAGCGCGACGGCGCGGATGTTGTCACGATGCTCCTCAAGGTATCCGCGTGCGACCTGCAGCGACTCGGTAATCGCTTCGCGCACTGGGTCGTTGAACCATGCCTGTATGCCGGAATGGAAGAACGCCACGGCGAAGCCGGCCACCAGGATGCTCGGCGCCACCGCCACGAAGCTGTACAGCAGCACCAGCCGGACATGCAGCCGCGATCCGGCCGACCCGCGCCGCCGCTCCGCCCAGACGCGGGTGAGCCGGCCGGCCAGCACGGCACCGAGCAACAGCAGCACCGAGAGGTTCGCCAGCACCAGTCCCACGCCGGTGCCCGGGGCCACGCCGTACGGCTCGCCGCGTGCCAGCATGATGAAAGTGCTGATGCCGACGGCGAGCGCGACCGCCACCAGCCCGATGGTAACCGCCGGGCCGAGCAGGATGTGGCCCAGGCGTGCCGTCCAGGAGCTGGGTTGGATTGTCCGCGCGGGTGGCTCGACCATGCCGCGCTGCGGCTCGGCATTCATCGCCGTGCCTCCCGTTGCGCGCCGCCGCCCGCCGACCCGGCGCGCGGCATACCCAACTTCCTGCGGAACTGAGGTATATCAGCCATTCGCGAGGGCGACTGTCGCCGGATGCCCGCTTGCGCGGGAATGACGGGGAATGGGTCTGCGTGCAGGCCGGTTGGTATCACATCACGCCCCGCACGACGGGGATTTCCAGATCGCGGATCTTCTTGCGCAAGGTGTTGCGGTTGAGCCCGAGCATGGCCGCTGCCTTGATCTGATTGCCACGCGTTGCCGCCAGCGTGAGCCGGATCAGCGGCCGTTCCACTTCCGCGATCACCCGTTCATAGATGTCGGATGGTCCGATGCCGTTGTCATGTGCCGCGAGAAACTGCCTGATATGCCGCTCGACCGCGCGCGACAGGGGCTCGGGGCCGGATGGCGCGGCCGGTTCCGCCGGTGCCGGAGCGTCGGTCAGGTCGGGTTCCACGACATCCGCGGTGATGGTGTCCGACGGGGACAGCGCCGCCACGCGCCGCATCAGATTTTCCAATTCCCGCACATTGCCGGGCCATGAGTAGGCGCGCAGCCGCTCGATCGCGCTCGCGTCCAGCAGCTTGGCCGGCAGCCCGTCGGCGCGGGCACGTTCCAGAAAATGCCGTGCCAGCAGCGCAATATCCTCGGTGCGTTCGCGCAAGGTCGGAATGCGGATCGGCACCACGTTCAGGCGATAGAACAAATCCTCGCGGAACAGCCCCTGCCGAATGGCGGTGCGCAGGTCGCGGTGAGTGGCAGCGATGATCCGCACATTGGCCTTGATCGGCTGCCGGCCGCCGACCGAGGTGAATTCGGCTTCCTGCAGGACACGCAACAGCCGCGTCTGGGCTTCGGGCGGCATGTCGCCGATCTCATCGAGGAACAAGGTGCCGCCGTTGGCCTGCTCGAAACGGCCCTGGTTGCGCGCATGTGCGCCAGTGAAGGCGCCCCGCTCATGGCCGAACAACTCGCTCTCGATCAGCTCACGCGGGATCGCCGCCATGTTGACCGCGACGAATGGGCCATTGCGACGCTTGCCGTAATCGTGCAGCGCGCGGGCGACCAGCTCTTTCCCGGTGCCCGATTCGCCGTTGATCATCACCGTGAGGTCGGCCGTGGTCAGCCTGGCAATGGTCCGGTAGATCTCCTGCATCGCCGGACTGCGGCCGATCAGTGGCAGGCGTTCCTCTGCATCGCGCGGCTCGACGGGGATTTCCATGACCGGTGCGGGCGTGGCGAGGGCGCGGCCCACGATGGCCAGCAGCTCGTCCAAATCGAACGGCTTCGGCAGGTATTCGAACGCCCCGCGGCGCGTGGCCTTCACGGCGGTTATCAGGGTTGATTGCGCGCTCATGACCACCACCCGCAGATCGGGTCGGATGTGGTGGATGCGCGGGATCAGGTCCAATCCGTTCTCGTCCGGCATGACGACGTCGGTGATGACCAGGTCGCCTTCGCCTTCTTCCACCCAGCGCCACAGCGTGGCGGCATTGCCGGTGCTGCGGACCTGGTAGCCGGAACGCCCGAGCGCCTGGGTCAGCACGGTGCGGATGGAGCGGTCGTCGTCGGCGACCAGGATGGTCGGAGGGGTCATGCCTGACGTCCTCAGCAAGCCACGTCATGGTCCGGTTGAAAGCCGGCATCATCTTCGCTGAGGACGGGCAGATGCAGACGGAACTCGGTGCGTCCGTCGCGGCTGTCCACCTCGATAAGGCCGCCATGGTCACCGATGATCTTCGCCACGAGTGCCAGCCCCAACCCGCTGCCGGACCGTTTCGTGGTGACGAACGGCTCGAACAAATGGGGTTTCAGGTCATCGGCAATGCCGGGTCCGTTGTCGCGGACGCTGACCAGCAGCGGCAGGTCGAGCCGGCGCGCGGTTCCCGGCACGGCGATACGCATGCCGTGCTGGAATCCGGTGGCGAGGGTGATCTCGGCATCGGGCCGGCCATCGAGCGCCTCGGCGGCATTCTTCACCAGGTTCAGCACGACCTGCACGAGCTGGTCGCGATTGCCCCACACCGGCGGCAGCGACGGGTCGTACAGCTCCTGAAACCGCACGGTGGCGGCAAATCCGTTCTGCGCCAGCTTGCGGACATGCTCCATCACCCGGTGGATGTTCACGCCGGAACGTGCGAGCGGCTTGTCGCCGAAACGTTCCATGCGATCCATCAGTGCGCGGATGCGATCCGCTTCCTCGCGGATCAGCACGGTCAACTCGCGGTCCGCCGGTGCCGCGTTGGCTTCGAGAAGCTGCGCGGCGCCACGGATGCCCGACAACGGGTTCTTCACTTCGTGCGCCAGGATCGCGGCCATGCCGGTGACGCTGCGGGCGGCGCCGCGGAATGCGAGCTGCCGATCGAGGGCGCGCGCGGTCGAGCCGTCCTGGAATGCCAGCAGAACCGACCCTGGCTGTTCCGGAACCGAGGCTCCCTGGACGGTGATACCCTGGCGGTGCAGCCGCGGACTTTCCAGGGTCAGGTCATGGTCGGACACGGTCGCATCGGTTGTCCGCACCTGCTCGATCAACCGGAACAGCGGGTGATCGAACGCGATCAGATCGTCCAGCCCGAGTTGCGCGAGCTGGGCTACGGAAATTCCGAGGAATTGCTCCGCGGCCGGATTGGCGAAGCAAAACCGGTTGTCGGCATCGAGCAGCACCACCGGAACGGGCAGGGCGCCGAGGATCGGGGACGGATCCGGCGGCGGCCGATCGCGCCGGCCGATGGCGGCGAAGGCACGGGTGATCGCGCTGTTCACGCCGCCTCGGCCATGGTCGCGGGCTGGTCGGCGCCGCGGGTGGTGCCGCTATCGATCAGGCGATCGAAGAATTCCTGGATCAGGCGGACAACGGCGGCGGCATCGGCCAGACGGGTGACGGTGGCGCGGAAATCCGCCGATCCGGGCAGGCCACGCGAGTACCAGGACACGTGCTTGCGGGCGAGCCGCAGTCCGGCCTCGGTGCCGAAATGGCTGAGCATTGCGGCATAATGCGTGAGCAATATTGCCTTCTGTTCCGCCAGGGCAGGCTCATTGGGTGACCGGCCCTCGGTGAGGAACCGCGCCACCAGCGCCGGGAACCAAGGTCGTCCGTAGCAGCCGCGGCCGATCATGACGCCGTCAGCGCCCGACTGGAGCAGCGCTTCGGCGGCGTCGTTTTCGGTCAGGATATCGCCATTGGCGATGACCGGAATGCCCACGGCGGCCTTCACGCGAGCGATGAAGCGCCAGTCCGCCGAGCCGGTATAGAATTGCTGGCGGGTCCGGCCATGCACCGTGACCATGCGGATGCCGACGTCTTCGGCGATCCGTGCCAGGCGGGGCGCATTGAGGGTTGCGTGGTCCCAGCCCATGCGCATCTTCAGCGTCACCGGGACCGGAACGGCCTTGACGGTGGCTTCAAGGATGGCAGCGGCGGCGGTTTCGTCGCGCATCAGGGCGGAGCCGGCTTGCTGCCCGACCGCCACTTTCCTGACCGGACAGCCAAAATTTATGTCGATGAGGTCGGCACCCCGATCGACCGCCAGTCTGGCCGCCTCCGCCATCGCCGCGGGCTCGCAGCCGGCGAGTTGCACGGCAGAGACGCCGCCACACCCGTCGACCTCGGCCATGCGAAGCGTGTTGCGGTTCTCCCGGATCATTGCCCAGGAGGCGATCATCTCGGAGACGACCATGCCGGCACCCTGCTGCTTGGCGAGGCGGCGGAACGGCAGATCGGACACACCGGACATGGGCGCGAGGATGACCGGCGTGTCGATGCACACGCCGCGGCCCAGATGGATCGGGCGAAGCGTGATGGAGGGACTACAATTGCCCATGATTTGAGCAGAATAGAGCCACAGCGAGCGAGGTGCAAGGTTTGGGGGGACGGGTCTGCTTACCGGCGCAGTGTGATTCGTCCGGCTACGACGCCTGAGCGCGGATTGATCAGGATCACCCTGTCCGGTCCGCCCCCTTGGAGCTCCAGCGCCAGTTGATCGGCGACCGATGTAATGGCGGTGATGCGGGTTCCCGCTGGCTCGTCCAGCGCCAGGTCCACCGGGTTCGTCCCGATGCCCGAGGCCGGCCGCTTGACCAGGGCGACGACCAGGACCGTCGTGCCGAGCAGGATGAGCACACCCATTGCTACTGTCAGCGCGGTCAGAATGCGCACCTAGCTTCCCTTTCGCCGGCGGACCCGATCCGCGTTATCAGGCGGTGATGTCCGATCCTGTGGCCTCCGTCGAGACGCTGCACCTGCTGGCCGCCGCTGATGACGAGGGGCAGCGGCTCGATCGCTTTCTTGCCGGGCGAATGGGGGCCGTGTCGCGCTCGCGCGTCAAGGCGCTGATCGAGGCGGGGCAGGTCCGGCGAGGCGGTGAAGGGGTGAGGGAACCGGCGGCGACGGTACGGAGCGGTGTGGTTTACACGGTTCTGCTGCCGCCGACGCGCCCGGCCCGCCCACAGCCGGAGGCCATTCCGTTTCCGATTCTGTTTGAGGACGCCGATCTGATCGTGCTCGACAAACCCGCCGGGCTGGTCGTGCATCCGGCGCCGGGTAACGAATCCGGCACGCTGGTGAATGCGCTCATCGCGCATTGCGGGGCTTCGTTTTCGATCGGGGCCGAGCATCGGCCGGGGATCGTCCACCGGCTGGACAAGGACACGTCCGGGCTGATGGTGGTGGCCAAGACCGAGTTGGCAATGGTGCGCCTGAGCGCGGCGTTTGCCACGCGCCACCTGGAGCGGGCGTACAGGGCGCTGGTCTGGGGCGTGCCGTCTCCCGCCGCGGGCGAGATCGAAGGCGCAATCGGGCGGGATCCACGTGACCGCAAACGCATGGCGGTTCGCGCGCATGGGGGGAAACCGGCGCTGACCCGATATCGTGTGCTGCGCGTC
>DATDIC010000407.1:0-3244 GCA_036521275.1 Acetobacteraceae bacterium | reverse complement strand
GTTTCTGCTGGTGACGAAAATGCTGTCGCCGATCCTGCTGGTGCTTGGCTTGTTCCGCATGGCCGCCTCGATCCGGATCGGCGACGGCACGCTGGTCGACACGCAGATCGTCGTCGTGGTGATCTACGCCGCGTTCAACATCGCTTTCGCGGTGTGGATGCTGGCGTCTTATTTTGGTACCATTCCGGTCGAGTTGGAGGAAGCCGCCTGGATCGACGGAGCCAATCGGCTGCAATCGGTGCTGCGGATTTTCCTGCCGCTGTCGCTGCCCGCCATCGCGGTGACCGGGATTGTTACGTTCGTCGGCAGTTGGAACGAATTCGTGGTGGCGCTGACGATGCTGCGCGATCCCTCGCGCCTGACCTTGCCGCTGAAGGTCGTCAACCTTGTGGCCGGCCGCTACACCGTTGAGTGGAATCAGGTGATGGCGGCGACTTTGCTGGCAACGCTGCCGGTGGCGGTGGTGTTCGCGGCCTTGCAGCGATATCTCGTGCAGGGGTTGACATTAGGCGCGGTGAAGTAGGGGCCATTAGAACGTCTAGGATATTCATGCGGCGGCGGCTTGAGCCGGGCAGGCAGCATTATCGTTTGCCGACCAGGGTACAATTTCTCAAAGAGCAGCCGGAGCGTGCCATCGAGCGCGCGAGTCCGGATCTGTAGCGGCAGGTGCGCGTCGCGTTTGGTCCGCTGCATCTGCTGGCGCTTGGCGAAGCGCTTGATGATGACGGTGTTCACCGCTGATTCCGCCAGACGCGAGGTGTCAATCGGCATCCACAAGGCTCCCCCTATCGGCGCGCAAAAGGGACATATGCACCACCGTTTGGCGCGGCTGCGGGTGATCCAGGGGGTGACGCGTCAGGGCAGATCGTTGAACCGGTGCATCTTGCCGACCGGGTGCGGCGAGCCGGCGGGGGATCGTGCTGAGAGCGTGGGTCGCTGATCTTTGTGCGACGTAAGCGGCGGCCCCCTCACCAGGGCAGCGCCGCAGCTCAATGCTCCTGCACCGAATGCAGATAGGCCAGGATCTCGCGGAACTGCGCCTGGGTCAGAATGCCGCTCCAGTTCGGCATCCCCTTGGTTGGACGGCCATGCGTCACGGTGTCGAAGAACACTTGGTTCATCCGGCCACCGTAGCGCAAAGCGAGGTGGCGCAGGTTGCGTTGCTCGATGCCCTCGACGGCGTCAGGGCCGTGGCAGTGTTCGCAATTGTCGTTGAAGAGTTGATGCCCGGCCGTCAACGCTTGCGGCCCAGCCGCCGGCCGCGCTGACGAAGAGGATGCTGCCACTGGCATCACCCCAGTCAACGCGATATCGGCATGCGGGCGCAGCGGTGCCGGCTGCGCGCCCTGCAACGCGGGCGGCCCCAGCAGCACGCACAGCGACAGCGCGAGCAACGCAAGTCCACCTTTCATGATTCGGTCCGGCGGCGGCGGCTACAGGCCAAACACGAACAACGTGCCACCCTGCGCCGTCGCGTCGAGGATCTGCTTGCCGACCGCGCCCATGAACGACGGCATCGTCTGTGGCCGGCCCGCCAGGATCGCCACATACTGCTTCCCACCGACCGCGAAAGTGACCGGCGCGGCGATGATCCCGCTGCCCAGGCGCATGTGCCACAGCTCCTTGCCGCTCTGGGCGTCATACGCATGGAACACGCCCTCGATGCCACCCTGGAACACCAGGTTGCCCGCTGTCGTCATCGTGCCTCCGTTCCACGGCAGTGGCCGATCAACCGTCCAGACCGGTTTCTGCGTCATCGGGTTGTAGGCCAGAAGCTGCCCCAACCATCCGCCGTGCCCCGGATGGAAGGAGAAGTCATTACCTAAGTAGAACATACCGCGGTGGTACACGACCTTCTTCGCCTGCATGTCCATGCACATGTTGTTCACGGGGATGTAGGCCAGGCCGGTGTTCGGGTTGAATGACATCGTCTGCCAGTTGGTCGCGCCCATCGCGGCCGGGCAGATATCGACCGCCTTGTAACCGATCCGCGGCCGCTTCGACGGGTCCTCTACCGGCCGGTCACGAGCGATGTCGAAACTCTTCGCCCAGTTCTCCGGCGCGAAGCGCTCGGCTGAGATCAGCTTGCCGGTTGTCAGGTTGGCGACGAAGAAGAAGCCGTTGCGGTCGTCCTTCAGATAGACTTGTGTCGGCTGGCCGTCGATCTGCAGCTTCGCCAGCACCGGCGCGACGATGCCGTCGTAGTCCCAGGCATCCGCCGGGGTGGATTGAATGCCCCACTTGATCCGGCCGCTGTCGGGATCCAGCGCGACGGTGGCCGCGGTGCCGCGGTTGGTCAGGCGGCCATAGTCCGACGTGCCGGTGCTGCGCACCGCCGCGTTCCATGGTGACGGATTGCTGGTGCCCCACAGCAGCGTATTGGTGTCCCGATCATAGGAGCCGACATTCCATGCGGTGCCGCCACCCAGCTTCCAACTGTCGCCCTTCCAGGTATCGCGCCACGGTCCGGGCACCGTGTAGGTGCGCCATACCAGCTTGCCGTTCGCGATGTTGTACGCCTGCAGCGAGCCGCGCACGCCGTACTCCCCACCGCCGAAACCGGTGATGGCGAGGTTCTTCACGATCAGCGGCGGGGAGGTGATCACCGCGCCCCCCTTGTAATCCACGACCTTGGTCTTCCACACCGGCTTGCCAGTGCCGGCATCGAGGGCCACAAGATCGCCGTCCAGTGTGCCGAACAAGACCTTGTTGTCCGCGAAGCTCACGCCGCGGCTGACCAGGCCGCAGCATGCCTCTGGGGCGACGTCCGCCGCGCCCGTATAATCATATTGCCATTTCACCTTGCCGCTCTGCGCGTCGATCGCGAACACATGCGCCGGCCCGTTCGAGCTCGACACGTACATCGTGCCGTCGACAACGAGCGGCGATGCCTCCTGTCCGTTCAGCGAGCCGACCTGCAATGCCCAGGTCAGCTTGAGATTGCCGACGTTGTTTGCGTCAATCTGCTTCAGCGGGCTGTAGCGTTCATTGCTGTAGGTCCGCCCGTACATCGCCCAGTTGTCGGGATTCTGCACCGCCTGCTCCAGCGCGGGATCGGCGCGGCTGATGCCGTGGCATCCCAGCACGACGACCGCAGCGAGCGTTGCCGCGAACAATCGTCCGATTTGATAATTGGGCATTGGTTTCCTCCCGGCTTTATCCACCCAGTTGAGTGATGCGGGCGAGCGAACCTTATACCGTCATCAAGCGAGGTGGGAATGCACGGGGCGATCAAACGATCTTT
>DATDIC010000406.1:0-4992 GCA_036521275.1 Acetobacteraceae bacterium | reverse complement strand
CTTGCAGCCAAGATGCGAAGTCAGACCGGTCCGCGTCGATCTTCGATTCCGCGAGCAGCTTGTCCTCGCACGAGGCGAGCGCAGTGTTGAGGTCGGCAAAGGCATCGTGCCGGGTCTTGCCGCCGATGAAGCCGCCGCGCGCGAGAGCGTCACGGATGGCCGGCGAGACCGAGCAATAGAGAATCGCGGTGCCATGCTGGTTACAATAATTACGCAGCTTGGCAAGACTGACGAACGCTGACGAGTCTGACCCCGACACCAACCCGAAATCGAGAATAACGTAGGCAACACGGTGCAACTGCGCCGCTTCGATATCGCCCCGGATACGCTCGAACAGGCGCTCGGAGGAGCCGAAGAAGACGTAGCCGGAAAGCCAGTAAACCTGCACGGCGTCTCCCACTGCGCGCAGATGTGCGCTCGCCTCCGGCGAGCGGTCGACATGACTGGAGAATTGCGCGCCGGTGAGGTGCCGGCGCACGACGCCGAGACGTGCGTAGCTGACCACAAACAGCAGGCAGGCGCACACGATGCCGGCGAGTACGCCGACAAGATAGCCGTACTTGATGCAGACCATCATGATGGCGATGGCCAGCAACAGATCGAGCCAGGCGCGCTGCGAATATGGCCGCCACAGAGCGTCCACGATGAACATGTAGCCCAGATAAAGGACCAGGCCTGCGACGATGGGAATAGGAACCAGTCCCGGCAGGTCCAAACTTGCCAGGCCGACCACTCCGAGCACCAGAGCACATGCTATCCCGCTCATCCGGGTTGCGCCCCCCGCGTGCTCCAGCAGACGGCTGGTGCTGACCTGGAGGCTGCTGGCGAGGCCGCCCAACGGGGCGGCGATGAGGTTGCCGATCCCGTGGCCGCGAAATTCGCGGTCGAGATCGCCGGCCGCTTGGCGCCCGACCTCGATGCTCGATACTTTGGTCACGAGCGAAACGAGAGCCACGATCGTCATGGCCAGCAACTCGGGGACCAGCCTGATCAGCATCGCCCACGTCAGATGCGATGTGCGGGCAGCTTGCCACGGCACCCACGGGGTTAAAGTCCCGAGCGAGCGGAAGTACCAGCCATGCTCCGCCCCGGAAAGTCCCAGAGTGCGAAGGACCGTGGCGCTGAGAAGCCACATGGCAACCAGCGTGGCGGGCATGGCGAAGGCCGACTTCACCCAGCGCCGCAGGGCCAGCAGTATCCCGACCACGAGGATGGCGATGGCAAGTTTCGCAACGCCGGCCGCGGTCCAATTTGCAAGTGCGGCGAGCATGATGGCGGGCTGGCCGGTTGCCATCCGGATGGCACCAACGATCAGGAAATAGCCGGTCGCGGCCAGAAACCCGCCAACGACCGAAGAGGGGACGAAGCGGAAGTACGAACCCCATCGGCAGGCGCCGAGTCCGTAGAGCAATGCTCCTGACAGGAAAGTCGCTGCGGTGAAAGCCAACATGACGCTTTGGATTGCGGTTTCCGTGTCTCCGCCTGCGGCGCGGACGCCGGAGGCAACCGACGCGCTCAGCAGGATGAGAACCGCACCGGTCGGCGAATCGATCCCGGTCGCGAGCGGAGGCAGGGAGGTCGTCAAGGCAATCCAGGCTCCGGCGATGCAACCGCCAATCAGCATCGCCCAGATCGCCACTGGAATTCCGGAGCTCAAGTCGCCGGGAAACATGAGCGCAGCGAACGAGATGATGTTTGCAATCAATATGACCGACGCCAGAACCCCGGCGACCGTGTCTTTGATGACGTCCCGCCCCGTGGCGATCAACCGGGACAAGACCCGGTCATGCTCGATCCCACCCATTTGCCCCCCTGTTCATCGGCAAGTTCCGGCTTGTCGTTGGTGGTGGTGGCGCTGTGGAATGCCATTGGGCGGTTATCCTGCCAACGCTCGGTACTATGCGCGGCGCAACCTACAATTACGGGGGCGCGATCTACAAGCTGAGGCAGGATTCTGGCAGGCTGGCTTTCGCCGACGGGGGACGTAATGGGCGATGCCGAGGCGCTTTGCGCCGGGCCGCCGCGGCTATTATGGGGGAACTGGCGGCCGGGCTGAGTCGATGCATATGCAACGGCGGCACCGGTGGCGGTTGAGACAAGGAGCAACGATGATGCGGCACCGGGTTTTTCTGGCCGGCGCGTCCGGCGCCATCGGCCGGCGATTGATTCCGCTTTTGCGTGATGCCGGCCACGAGGTGCACGGCACCACCAGATCGGCGGAGAAAACCGAGGCGCTGCGAACGCTGGGAGCGGAGCCGGTCGTGGTCGATGTGTTCGATGCGGCAGGCCTGACACGGGCGATGGCGGCAGCGCGGCCGGATGTGGTGATCCATCAGCTTACGGATCTGCCGAAGAATTTGGAACCAGCCCTGATGGCGGATGCGATTGTGCGCAATGCCCGCGTCCGCAAGGAAGGCACCGCCAACCTCGTCCGGGCGGCGATCGCGGCGGGAGCTCGCCGGCTGGTGGCGCAAAGCATCGCGTGGGCTTATGCGCCGGGGCCGGAGCCGCATGCGGAGACGGACGCGCTCGATGTCGCCGCGCAAGGAGGTCGCGGCATCTCGGTGCAGGGGGTGATCGCGCTGGAGGACCTGGTGTTGAAATCGCCGCCGCTGGAGGGCGTGGTGCTTCGGTACGGCCAGCTTTATGGCCCGGGCACGCATGCGGACGTGCCGTCGAATTCGGCGCCCGTGCATGTGGACGCGGCGGCGTATGCGGCGCTGCTGGCCATCGACCGTGGGAGCGGAGCGTACAATATCGCCCAGCCGAACAGTCACGTCACGACCGAACGAGCACGCACCGAGCTGGGGTGGGATGCGGGGTTTCGGGCCTGACGGCCTGGCGTGGCTCTTGCCGGGCAGTTCGGCGGCGGGTCAGATGGGTTGGTGCAGTTCGCGCGACAACAGGGCAGGTGGGTGAATGACCGAGGTTTCCGTTCGCTGCTGCGTCGTCGGGGGTGGGCCGGCGGGGATGATGCTGGGGATGCTGCTGGCGCGGGGCGGCGTGGATGTGCTGGTGCTGGAGAAGCACGGCGATTTCCTGCGGGATTTTCGTGGCGACACGATCCATCCATCGACGCTGCAGGTGATGCACGAGCTGGGGCTGCTGGACGAGCTGCTGCGCCGGCCGCACACCCAGGCGCGGACGGTGAGCGCGGTGATCGGCGGGCAGCAGGTGGAGGTTGCCGATTTTTCGCATTTGCCGACGCGGTGCGGGTTCATTGCGCTGATGCCGCAATGGGATTTTCTGGATTTCGTGGCGGAACACGCGAAACGATACCCGAATTTCCGGCTGATGATGCGCACCGAGGCGACCGGGCTGATCGAGGAGGGCGGCGTGGTGCGCGGGGTACGCGCGCACGGTCCGGAGGGCGAGCTGGAGATCCGGGCGGACCTGGTGGTGGGGGCGGACGGTCGGCACTCGGTGCTGCGGGAGCAGAGTGGTTTCAAGCTGTTCGATCTGGGCGCGCCGATCGACGTGTTGTGGATGCGGTTGTCGCGACGGGCGGATGATCCGGTGGCGGCGCTGGGGCGGATTGCCGCCGGGCATATCCTGGTGACGTTGGATCGCGGCGATTATTGGCAGTGCGCGTTCGTCATTCCGAAGGGCGGCATCGAGGAGGTGAAGGCGCGCGGGCTGCCGGCGTTCCGGGAAGCGATCGTGCAGATTGCGCCGCTGTTCGCGGACCGGGTGCAGGAGCTGACGAGCTGGGATGACGTGAAGCTGCTGACGGTGACGGTGAACCGGTTGCGGGAGTGGTCGCGGGCGGGGCTGCTGATGATTGGCGATGCGGCGCATGCGATGTCGCCGGTGGGTGGCGTGGGGATCAACTTGGCGATCCAGGACGCGGTGGCGACGGCGAATCTGCTGGGCGCGGATTTGCGGCGCGGGGCGGTGGGTCCGATGGCGCTGCGGCGGGTGCAGCGGCGGCGCGAGACGGCGACCCGCATCACGCAGCGGTTGCAGGTGTTGGTGCAGAACCGGGTGATCACGCGGGTGCTGGGGGCGCAACAGGCGCCGGGCGTGCCGCTGGTGCTGCGGCTGTTGCAAATGATGCCATCGCTTCGGCAATGGCCGGCACGGCTGATCGGGCTGGGGGTTTTGCCGGAGCATGTCGAGACGAAGGAGGGATGAGGCGGGTCGGATGGCAGGTCGGCAGATGGTGCTGGTGGGGTTCTTGCAGGCGCAGAACTGCACCACGCTGGCGAGTTCGTGGCGGCATCCGGAGTCGCGCAGCGATTTCCTGAGCGCGGATTACTTCCAGACGATCGGGCGCATCCTGGAGGCGGGGAAGTTCCAGCTCGCGTTCTTCGATGATCGGCTGGCGATGCCGGACATGCTGGGCGGCGACCACGCGCACACGGTGGAGAACGGCATCCGCTGCGTGAAGATGGACCCGGTGACGGTGCTGATGGCGATGGCGGCGAAGACCGAGCGGCTGGGGCTGGGATCGACCTATTCCACCACGTATTACGAGCCGTTCCACGTGGCGCGGGTGTTCGCCACCGCCGACCTGATGACCGGTGGGCGCGTGGCATGGAATGTCGTTACATCCGTGAATGACGGCGAGGCGGCGAATATGGGCCTTGCGCATCATATGGAGCACGACCTTCGCTACGACCGCGCCGACGAGTTCATGGAAGTGGTGCTGGGCCACTGGGACACGTGGGACGACGATGCGCTGGTGGTGGACAAGAGCGCGGGGCTGTTCGCGCATGCGGACAAGGTGCACCGGCTGGATCACCAGGGGCGGTTCTTCCGCTCGCGCGGGCCGTTCACGGTGCCGCGGTCGGCGCAGGGGCATCCGGTGCTGATCCAGGCGGGATCGTCGGGGCGCGGCAAGCGGTTCGCGGCGCGCTGGGCGGAGACGGTGTTCGTGACCTATCCGGACATCGGCACGGCGAAGCGGGACTATGCGGAGATGAAGGCGGCGATCGCCGAACAGGGGCGCGATCCCGAGCTGGTGACGCTGAACACGATCGCCTATCCGGT
>DATDIC010000405.1:0-9983 GCA_036521275.1 Acetobacteraceae bacterium | reverse complement strand
AAGCAGACCAATGGGGAGTAGGAGCCTGCGAGCCCTTCCGATTTTCGCCCGCCAAGGAGGCGCGGCTTCCTGGGCCTTGGCTACCATTGCTGAGAGTCCATCCGGGATCATATTATGTTCTGACAAAGCTTTCTGACCATCAGGCGGATGGAGGCCCAACGCAGGAAGCCAAGAGCGTTTCGATTGAGACATTCCCAATCCTTGGCCAATCGCCGGCACCGGTTCAGCCAGGCGATGGTGCGCTCCACGATCCAGCGCTTGGGTAATATAAGACGTGAGAAGGCTGTTATCGCGCCTTGGGCAGGGAAGGGCATGTGCGGATAGATTGGGTCGCCGGATTCATTCAGCCCGCGTGATTCGCCGCGACCGCGCTGCGGTTTCCAGCGCGAGGAATCGGCGACGTAGCTCAACGAAAAAGCGCGGCGGGAGAAACCCGTACGCGACGGAACTGTCATCGCGATCGCCCACACGCCGGAGATCCGGCCCGGGCCATTCGAACGCATTGCTCTCAGAGAGGATGACCCACGAGCGCTCCGTATCGAGGCCGAGATGGCGCTTAATCGCCACGGGTAGTTCCAGAGCAGCGTCGGGACTCTCCGGCGGGCTGTGGGTGACAGCAACGACCAGCACCTGGGTCGCAGTATCACGATCCCGAACGGCAAGGACGATCGCGCAAGGCCGGTCCTTGGTGCCTTCCTCATGACCCTGCCGATGCTCCCGCAACCACAGGTAGGAATAGCGGATGACCAAGCCGGGCTCAGGCGCGGGGAGCCTCACGAGGTCCAGTCTTGGATCAGCTTATCAAGATGCTGGTGCCGTGGATCCATTTCGCTTCCGCGGATCGCTTCGACGATCTCGTCGGGAAGCTCGCCAGCGGCATAGACCTGACGGTCGCGACGCTTCAGACGTTGATACTCCTCCGCCGAGATCACGACGGTTCGGTCCCGACCGTTGCGGGTGACGATGACGGTTTGGCTCAAGGCCAGATCCTGGTAGCGGCCGACCTCTTTGCCGAACTCGGTCGCGGATACGCGGACGACGTCCGTCACGGCTTTTCTCCGGGAAATCCGGATCATAGCCGAAATCCTGGATTAAGACAACAGATTGATTCCCCATAGATTCTGGCCATTGTCATGTCGAGACCGATAAGAAGTCGTGGATGGGCGGCCCCTCGGGCCAAGCCCGAGGACATGCTTCGCCGGCCAGGACGGCTTTCAGTGTGAAGCTTCCACCTCGGCACCGCTCTCCGCACGCAACTCCCGCTCGCGCTGCAGCAGTGCGCGCTTGCGCGGCACGCCCCAGCGATAGCCGGTGAGATCGCCGTCCTTGCCGATCACCCGGTGGCACGGAACCGCCAGGGACACGGGGTTGGTGGCGCAGGAACGAGCGACGGCACGGACGGCGCGCGGCTCGCCCAGCGCGGCGGCGAGTTCGCCATAGCTGCGTGTCTCGCCGGGCGGGATCTGGCGCAGGGCGTTCCAGACGCGTTGCTGGAAGGCGGTGCCGCGCAAGTCGAGCGGCAATGCCAGCGCGCCCCGTGGCTCTTCGATGAAGCGCACTACGGCGGCGACCGTGTCCTCCAGGGCGGTGTCATCGGGCACGATGGCGGCGTTCGGGAAGCGGCGCCGGAGGTCGCCCAGCAGCGCGTCGTCCGGCTCGGCGAACCCGATGAAGCAGATGCCCTTTTCGGTGGCGCCGACCAGCAGCCGGCCGAACGGGCAGTCGGCGAAGGCGGTGCGGATGACCTCCCCGCTGCCGCCGCGGCGCGCTGCGCCCGGGGTCATGCCGAGCAGTTCGCCGGTACGTTCATAGACCCGGCTTTCGGAGCCGAATCCTGCACCGGCAACTGCATCGACCACCCGCTCCCCGGCCGCGAGGGCGGCCTGCAAGCGGCGGGCGCGGACCCCTTCGGCGTAGCTGCGCGGGGTCAGGCCGGTATGCGCGCGGAACATGCGCAGGAAATGGAACCGCGAGTAGCCGGCGCGGTCGGCGAGGGTCTCCAGCGAAGGGATGTCCTCCGAGGCCTCGATGAAGGCGCAGGAATCCTGCACGGCGGCCTGGGCGATGCCGGCGCGTTCGCCTTTCGGGTCGCAGCGGCGGCAAGCGCGGAAGCCGGCCTGCTCGGCCTGATCGACGGTGCGGAAGAACCGCACGTTGCGGCGCAACGGACGCGGCGACGGGCAGCCGGGGCGGCAAAAGACGCCCATGGTGGTGACGGCGTAGAGGAAATCGCCCGGTTCCCGGCGCAGGACCTTGTCCCACATCAGTTCGGGCGGCGGGAGATCGGTGGGGCGTTCGTATGTCATGTCGGCAATCTGGTCCCGGCCGCGGTCGTCTGCCATCCGTCGATTGCGCCCGCTCGATCTCAGTCGAGCGATCCGACGATGTGGCGGAATGCCTCCTCGGGGAAGGCTTTCATGGAGGTGGTGCGGACATTGCCCAGCCTGCCGAGCATCAGGGTGAAGCGGGCGGACACGGCATCGTCCGGTGCCTCGTAGATGGCGGCGAGGTCGAATT
Source organism: Acetobacteraceae bacterium (assembly GCA_036521275.1). GTDB lineage: Bacteria > Pseudomonadota > Alphaproteobacteria > Acetobacterales > Acetobacteraceae > DATDIC01. The sequence goes on along the minus strand of DATDIC010000405.1, from coordinate 7,466 downwards.
GGCCCATGGTCATGTAAACGGTCCTGAGCTGGCCCCCCATTTCTTCCAGCATTTGCCGGGCCGCATCGATACGCCCTGCCGCGTCCTTGATCGCGCGGATGCCCTGGTCGGTCCAATTCGCCAGCATGACATAGGTCGGCATGGTTGATACTCCCGTTGCGGGGCGGGCCGGGATCGGCTATCGCGCGCGATCCATGAGCGTTGTCGCCCCTGACCGCCTGCATCCTGCCACGGCGGATATGACATTTGAAATCCGCCCTGGGTTGGCGATGGGAGAGCGGGCCCGTTTCGCCGCGCAGGATATCCTGGACGGGCTGCGGCTGTGGCGGCTGGGGTGGACCCTGGGCTGGCTGGATATCAGGCTGCGCTATCGCGGCTCGCTGCTGGGGCCGTTCTGGCTGACGCTGTCCACCGCCGTGATGATCGGCTCGCTCGGCTTCCTCTACGCGGCCCTGTTCAACATGGATCTGCGGGTTTATCTGCCGTTCATTGCGCTGTCTCAGGTGCTGTGGACATTCATCGCCGGAATCGTGAGCGATGGCTGCACTTGTTTCACGCAGTCGGAGGGCACGATCCGGTCGGTCCGCCTGCCGCTGTTTCTGCATGTGCTGCGCACGGTGGTACGCAACGTGCTGACACTGGCGCACAACGTGGTGGTGATCGCCGTGGTGTTCGTACTGTTGTCGATCAACCCCGGCTGGACTGGCCTGTGGGCGGTGCCTGGGCTGTTGGTGTGGCTGGTTGCAAGCGTAGCCGTGTGCCTGCCGCTGGGGGCCATCTGCGCGCGTTTCCGCGATATTCCGCCGATCATCGGCAGCGTGATGCAGATTGCGTTCTTCGTCACGCCGGTGATCTGGCTGCCGTCGCAGTTGGGTGCGCGTGAGCACTGGATGCTGTTCAACCCGTTTTTCGACCTGCTGGAGATTGTGCGCGAGCCGTTGCTGGGGGCGAGCGCGGGCGCACATGTGTGGGGCGCGGCGCTGGCGATCACGGTGGTCTTGTGCGCCGGTTCGCTGGCACTGTTTGCGCGCGTGCGCGGCCGCATCGCGTTCTGGATCTGAGTCGCATGCTCAGGCCGGCCGCGATCGATGTCACTGATCTTTCCGTGCTGTTCCCGCTGTATCACGCCAACAGCCGCAGCCTGAAGAAGACGGTGCTGGCGGTGGCGTCCGGCCGGTTCGCGCGGGACCAGCAGAACCGCGTGGTAGTACAGGCGCTGCGGAACGTGTCGTTCAATCTGCGCAGCGGCGAGCGGATCGGGCTGGTGGGCGCCAACGGCGCGGGCAAGACGACGTTGCTGCGTACCTTGGCCGGGATCTATGAGCCGGTGGCGGGCCTGATGCGGGTGCAGGGCAGCCTGAACGCGCTGCTGGACCCGCAGCTCGGCATGAACATGGAGCTGACCGGGCGGGAGAATATCATGCTGCGTGGCCTGTACAGCGGTCTGCCGCGCAGCGAGCTGGCTCGGCTGGAGCAGGATGTGCACGAATTTGCCGGCCTGGGCGATTTCATGGACCTGCCGGTGCGCATCTACAGCTCCGGCATGGTGGTGCGGCTTGGCTTTGCCCTGGCGACGGCTATCCGCCCGCAGATATTGCTGATGGACGAGTGGTTCCTGGCGGGAGACGCCGATTTCCTGGAGAAGGCGCGGACCAGGCTTGAGGAGATGGTGCGCGGCGCCGAGATCCTGGTGCTGTCGACGCACCAGGAGTCGATCGTGCAGGAATGGTGCACGCGGGTGATCTGGCTGGACCAGGGCGAGGTGCGGGCGGACGGGGGGCCGGACGAGGTGCTGGAGCAGTATCTCGGCCATCCGGTGGAGCGGCCGCTGGCGGCGACGGTCTGAGCGGCCGGGGAATGCGCCTTCCGGCATTGAGCCGGCGGGGGAAATCATCGACAACTACCGGCATGCGGAGCTGAAGGAGACCCGACATGCCGATGGACGATGTGCGGCTGCTGGACCATCCGGACTTGCAGGAGCGGCAGTTGCGGGCCGATCTTGCCGCCGGGTTCCGGCTGGCGGCGAAATATGGCTGGCACGAATCGGTGGCCAACCATTTCAGCCTGGCGGTGTCGCCGGACGGCAAGCGCTTTCTGATGAACCCGAAATGGCGGCACTTCGCGACCATCCGGGCGAACGAACTTCTGCTGCTCGATGCGGATGATACCGGCACGATGCAGCGGCAAGATGCGCCCGATGCGTCCGCCTGGTGCATTCACGGGCGCATCCATGCGCAGGTACCGCATGCGCGGTGCATCCTGCACGCGCATCCGCCGTACGCGACCGCGATCGCTTCGCTGGCCGATCCAGAGATCAAGCCGATCGATCAGAACACTGCGCGCTATTACAATCGTGTGGCGATCGATCTCGGCTTCAGCGGCGTGGCGGACGATACGGACGAAGGTGACCGGCTTGCGGCGCAGCTCGGCGGGTTCCGGCGAATGATGATGGGCAATCACGGCGTGCTGGTCGTGGCGGAGACGGTGGCCGAGGCGTTCCATGACATGTATTACCTGGAACGGGCATGCCAGACGCTGGTGCTGGCTTATTCCACCGGACAGAAGCTGAACGTGATTCCCCCCGCGCTGGCGGAGCGCACGGCGCGCGACTGGGACGACTATGCCGGCATGGCGTTTGCGCATTTCGATGAAGAAAAGCGCCTGCTGGACGAGACGGGCGCGTCCTGCCGCGCGTGATCGGAGATGAGCGGGCTGCCACTGACGGGGATCGTGGTCCTGGAGTTCTGCCACACCGTCATGGGACCCACTTGCGGCGTGGTGCTGGCGGATCTTGGGGCCGACGTGATCCGCGTGGAACCGGCGCCGGACGGTGATCCGACGCGACGGCTGCGTGGTTTTGCCAGCGGCTTCTTCGCCTATTTCAATCGCAACAAGCGTGGCATCTGCCTGGACCTGAAATCGCCCGACGGGTTGCAGGTCGCGCACGACCTGGTGCGGCGCGCCGACGTGCTGATCGAAAATTTCGGACCCGGTACGATGGAGCGCCTGGGCCTGGGGTGGGAGCAGGCGCACGCGGTGAACCAGCGGCTGATCTATTGCGCGCTGAAAGGCTTCCTGCACGGCCCTTACGAGCATCGGCCGGCGCTGGACGAGGTGGTGCAGTTCATGACCGGGCTCGCTTACATGACCGGCCCACCTGGGCAGCCGCTGCGGGCGGGCTCGTCGGTGATCGACATCATGGGCGGCGTAATGGGCGACGTGGCGATCCTGGCGGCGTTGCGCCAGCGCGACGCGGACGGGCAGGGGCGCAAAGTGACCAGCACCTTGTTCGAATCAGCGGCGTTCCTGGTGGGTCAGCACATGGCGGGCGAGGCGGCCACCGGGCAGCCCTCACCGCCGATGCCGGCGCGCAGCAGCGCTTGGGGGATTTACGAAACCTTCCCGACCGCGGACGGCACGATGCTGTTTATCGGCATTACCTCCAACAATCACTGGCGGGCGTTCTGTGAAGCGTTCCGGCGGGCCGATCTGCTGGCGGACAGACGGTTCGCCACCAACGCGGACCGGGTGAGCAACCGGCCGGTGTTGCGCGAAATCGTGGCGGAGATTGCGCGCGCCCACGATAGTGCAACGTTGTCCGAGCTGTTCGATCGCGTCGGCATACCGTTCTCGGCGGTGAACCGGCCGTCGGATCTGTTGGCGGACCCACAGGCGCTCGCGCACGCGTTGCCGATCCGCTTGCCGAACGGAGAGACGGCGCGCCTGCCTCCATTGCCGATGGCGATCGACGATGCGTCTTTGGGTTTGCGTATGCAGCCGCCGGGGATCGGCGAGCACACGGAGGAGGTGCTGCAAGAGCTCGGCTATTCGGCCGAGCGCATTGCAACGTTGCGGCAGGCAGGTGCGGTGGCGTAGAGTGGTTTCACAGTGGGTGAAACCACTCTAGGTTATGTTTCACGAGACCGCATTGAGAATGATTCATCCTGCCGGTGTTGCCCGGCGACGAAAGTCGTGGATGGCCGGCCTTCGCCGGCCATGACGGAATGGCGTGGATGGCCGGCTTTCGCCGGCATGACGGAATGGCGTGGATGGCCGGCCTTCGCCGGCCGTGACGGACGGCGACACTAGATCCGTCGTGTCCGCGAGGCGGGCATCCAGGCGAGAGCCCTGGAAATTCCGCGGGTTAGCCTGGATTCCCGCTTTCGCGGGGACGGGAATGGGTCACCCCGCTCAGCCGACCAGTTTTGCTGCCTCTTCCGGCGATTTGTTCACCAGCGCCGCATAATCCTTCATCAGCGTTTCGCAGATATGGCCGGGCTTGAAGCTGAACTTTCCGATCTCTCGCACCGGGGTCACTTCAGCCGCGGTACCAGCAAGGAAGACCTCGGTCGCGTTCTTCATTTCATCCGGCATGATCGGCCGCTCGACGACTTTCATCTGCCGGTGCTTGGCAAGCGCCATCACGCTGCGCCGCGTGATGCCATCCAGGAAGCAATCCGGATCCGGCGTGTGCAGCTCGCCGTTGATCGCGAAGAAGATGTTGGCGCCGGTGGCTTCCGCGACGCGCCCGCGCCAGTCCAGCATCAGCGCATCGGCGTAGCCTTCTGCCTCCGCCTTGTGCTTGGAAAGCGTGCCGATCATGTAGAGCCCGGTTGCCTTCGCCGCGGTCGGCGCGGTGTCCGGCGAAGGCCGCTTCCACTCCGCCATGCCGAGCCGGATGCCCTTCATGCGATCGTCGCCGAAATAGCTGGGCCATTGCCATACTGCGATCGCCAGATGGATTTTCGTGTGCTGCGCCGAGACCGCCAGCATCTCCGACCCGCGCCAGGCGATCGGCCGCACATAAGCATCGGTCAGGCCGTTCGCCTTCACCGTCTCCTTGCAGGCGGCGTCGATCTGCTCGGCGGTGAACGGGATTTCGAACCCGAGTATTCGCGCCGAGTTGATCAGCCGGTTGGTGTGGTCGCGCAGGCGGAAGATGTGGCCGCTATAGGCCCGTTCGCCTTCGAACACCGCAGAGGCGTAATGTAGCCCATGTGTCAGCACATGCAGCTTGGCGTCCCGCCAAGGCACCAGGGCGCCGTCCCACCAGATCCAGCCATCCCGGTCGTCGAAAGGAACTAACGCCATGGCTCGCATCCTCGTAATTTTGTTGCTCTAGACCCGCGGACGGTATAATGCAACGCCAGATACGTCAATGATTCTGTCGCATAAGCCAGGAATGCCTGCCATGCCTGCCCCGAAGGGCGACTCGGTGAGCGGTCGCCGCGCCACGCTTCCGGCCGCCGCAGAGACGAAGCCGGTGGCAGGAGCCAACCTGCTGTTCCTGCGCGAGGAGGAGATCCGGCTTGCCCAGGACCTGATGTTCTTCGCATATCGCGACTTCACCAACGCCGCTGACGTCATCCTTGAGGAGCTTGGCCTGGGACGCGCCCATCACCGGGCGCTGCATTTCATCGGCCGCAATCCGGGGATCACCGTCTCCGATCTGCTGGGTATCCTGCGAATCACAAAGCAGAGCCTGGCAAGGGTCCTGTCCGCCCTGGTTGCCGGCGGCTACGTGTCGCAGTCCCCGGGCAGCGCCGATCGCAGGCAGCGGCTGCTGAGGCTCACGCCGTCTGGACAGGCGCTGGAGCGGCGGCTGTTCGAGCGGCAGAAGGAACGGCTGAGCGCGGCGTACCGCGAGGCGGGCGGGGCCGCGGTGGATGGATTTCGCCGGGTGATGCGGGCGATCATGGACGAGGCGGCGCGTGCCTATCTCGACGGCTCCGACACGGCAACGCGGGGTGGGCGTGGACCGTGATGTCGGACGAAGCGCATATCCTGGTGGTGGACGACGATGCGCGGCTGCGGGCGCTGCTGTCGCGCTACCTGTCGGATAACGGGTTCCGCGTCACCACGGCGGAGAATGCCGCCGACGCACGCGCCAAGCTGCGCTCGTTCAGCCCGGACCTGCTGGTGCTCGATGTCATGATGCCGGGCGAGAGCGGGCTGGCGCTGACGGAATCCTTGCGCCGTGATGGCGACGGTGAGCTGCCGGTGCTGCTGTTGACCGCGCGCGGCGCGCCGGAAGACCGGATTGCCGGGTTCGAAGCCGGAGCTGACGATTATCTCGGCAAGCCGTTCGAGCCGCTGGAACTGGTGCTGCGCATCCGCGCCATGTTGCGACGCACCACGCCGATGCCGCGCAGCGTGCCGTCGACCGGGCCTGTGCAACTCGGCGAGGCGGAGTTCGATCCCGAACGGGGCGAGCTGCGGATGGGCAATGGGGGAATTCGCCTGACCGGCGGCGAAGCGGCGCTGTTGGCGGCGCTGGCGCGCAAGCCGAACGAGGTGCTGTCGCGGGAGGAGTTGGCGGCCGCCCTGGGCATGGACGAGGCGGGGGAACGGGCGATCGACGTGCAAGTGACGCGGCTGCGGCGCAAGATCGAGACTGATCCCCGCGAGCCGCGCTTCCTGCACACGGTGCGCGGCCGCGGATATGTGCTGAAGCCGGGTGTCTGAATGGGGGTGCCACTGCCTTTCTCGCGCGTGGTCAAGCGGGTGTTGCCGCGGTCATTGCTCGGCCGCAGCCTGCTGATGATCCTGGTGCCATTGGTGCTGCTGCAGGCGGTTGCCTTGCAGGTCTATTACGGCGGCCATCTCGACCTGGTGTATCGCCGGCTGTCGGGCGCTGTCGCCGGGGAGCTGCAGTTCACGTTGCAGCTCATGCGCCGCTATCCGGGGCCGACCAATACCGACTGGATCGTGGAGACCGCACACAGGGAATTCGATCTGGCCATGCGGCTGGAGCCGCACGCGCGGCTGGAGGCGCGCCGCCGGGTGAATGTGCTGGGGCCGATGGATGACGAGCTTGAGGCGGCGCTGCGCGAGCGGCTGACCGAACCGTTCACGATGGACTGGACCTACGACCCGCAATCCGTGCTGATCCGCGTCCAGCTTCCGGACGGGGTGCTGGATGTTCTGGCGCCGCGCAAGCGAGTCGATCTAGGCACGATCTTTCTGTTCATGAGCTGGCTGGCTGGTACCGCGCTGCTGCTGTTCGCCATCGCCGCGCTGTTCATGCGCAACCAGGTGCGCGGCATCCGCCGGCTGGCTGACGCGGCGGAGGCGTTCGGGGTGGGGCGCGACCCGGGCTCCATCCGTCCGGAAGGTGCCACGGAGGTGCGGCGGGCGGCGGCCGCGTTCAACCGGATGCAGGAGCGCATCCGGCGCTTCCTGACCCAGCGGACCGAAATGCTGGCCGGCGTGTCGCACGACCTTCGCACGCCGCTGACGCGGATGCGGCTGGCGATGGCGATGCTGCCGATGCGGCGCGAGGCGGCGGAGGAGCTGGCCGAGATCACCGCGGATGTCGATGAGATGGAGCGGATGATCGAGGGATACCTGGCGTTCGCCCGGGGCGAAGGCACCGAGCAGGCCGAGCCGGTCAATCTGTCGGCGCTGCTGGAGGAGGTGGCGGCTGGGGCGCGCCGCTCGGGCGCCTCGGTGGAGCTGGACGCGCC
>DATDIC010000404.1:0-18273 GCA_036521275.1 Acetobacteraceae bacterium | reverse complement strand
TGACGACGAATATCTGGGGCTATCTGTGGGCCAAGCTGGCGTACGGGGCCATGCTTTTTGCCACTGCGCTGACCAATGAGTCGATGGCCGACTGCTTCGCCTCACGCGCGCACCGGCCGCTGTTTACGGCGCTGGCGCGGGAAATACTCGGCGTGGCCGAGCGCGCCGGCATCAAGCCGGAGCCGTTCGACGGGTTCGATCCGTCCGCGTACGGCTCGGTCGACGGTGCGCAGCATTCGCTCGACGCGCTGGAGGACCATAACCGCCGCTCGGCAAAATCACACAGCGGCATCTGGCGCGACATCGCGGTGCGCCATCGGAAGACGGAGGCTGATCCGCAACTCGGCCCGATTGTAACCACCGCGCAGCAGCTGGGAGGCGATGCGCCGATCACCGCGCGACTGATCGCGATGATCCATGAAATCGAAGAAGGGCGGCGGCCGATGGCGTGGGCGAACCTGGACGAACTGGCGACGGTTGCCCAGCCCCTGACGTGATATACCCGTCTTCCTGCGGAATCCGGGTATCGTATGGATTCGCGCGCCGCCGCCCGCCAACCCGGCGCGCGGTATACCCGGGTTCCTGCGAAACCTCGGTATACCAACCCGCGTTGATGCTGACCCTTCCCGTCATGGCCGGCGAAGCATGCCCTCGGGCTCGTCCCGAGGGGCCGGCCATCCATGACTTTGGTGCCCACCGCGCCGCTCGTTCGCTTCACGTTGCTCCGGGCAACACCGGCAGGATGGGTCATCCTCAATGCGGTTCGGTATAAGTTTTCCACCGGAACGTCCGACCCGCCGGTGATGAAAGCCGTCCCATGTGGATCGCCGATTCCCAGTATTGCGACGCTTTCTGTTTCGGCAACCAGTCAGCCTCGGGCCACCCCGGTCGTCCGCACCAGTAGCGACCCTTGCATCAGGGTTGTCACCGCCTGCGTCATGATCCGCTCGATTATCTCGGATGCGGATGGGATGTCGTTGATCAGATCCACGCCCTCTCCCGTCCACACGACCCGTGTCGCGAAATCATCGGTCGCTGTTCCCAGATAGGTGCTTTCCTGCGCCGGCTGATCGGCTGCCAAGGCATCCTCGTGGCCGTTCCAGCGAGCGGAGAATTCGTTCCGCAACGCCCGGCCGGGGTACATCGCCGGCCAGGGTGCGCCGCGCACGACATCGAACACGCGTGTCTGCTCGGTCTGATCGCCGCCCGCGGCCACCGTTACGGACTTCATTGCCTGATCCCACAGCGACTCACGTGAGGCCGTGAAGCGTGTCCCCATCAAAACTCCGGCCGCGCCCAAGGCGAGCGCCGCCGCCAGGCCACGCCCATCGGCAATGCCGCCGGCAGCGACCACCGGGATTGGCGCGACCGCGTCGACCACGGCGGGAACCAGACCCATCGTGCCGCGGGTCGTTCCCGAATGGCCACCCGCGTCGCGCCCCTGCGCGATGATGACGTCGGCACCCGCGGCAGCGGCTTCCTTGGCCTGCGCGAGCGTTTGCACCTGACAGATGATCTTGCACCCGGCATCCTTGATGCGACCGGTGAACCGCGTCGGATCGCCGAACGACAGCATCACCGCCGCGGGCCTGGCCTCAAGCGCAATGTCCAGTGCGGATGGCTGCTTTTCCAGCGCCCACAGGATGAAGCCGATGCCGACACGCGCGTTTCCCGCCGCGGCAAGTTCCTTGCCGACCATGTCGGCATCGGCATAGCCCGAGCCGACCATGCCGAGACCGCCGGCATTGGTGACGGCAGCGGCCAGCCGGCCGCCAGCGGCCGACCCCATTGGCGCGAGCAGGATCGGATGCTCGATGTTCAGCATATGGGTCAGTGCGGTTTCAATCAGGCTCATCGGCGCCATCCTCGTGGGTCATCGGCAATTGATCGCCCGGGCGACCACATGACAAGAGCTGCAGCTCCGGTCCCACTGACATGATGCAAATGGCTTCCACCAGCAGTCTTACGGCAGCAGCGTCAGTCGTGCGCGACGTTCCTCCACAGCGTCGAGCGTCGCGTCGATCGCCATGCGGGGAATCATCCGCAGCAGGCCGCGGCGACGCGGGCGCAGCACATTCGGCCGCGCTCGGTCGCCACCCAGTTCGCGCACCAGACCATCTACGTCCGCGAACCCATCGATCAGTCCCAGCGTCAGCGCACGCTCACCCAGCATGAAACTGCCATCGAACACCGCCGCCTCATCCAGTTTCAGCCGGTCCTTCCGGCGATCCCGCACCCACGACTTGAATCGCTCGTGCAACTCGTCCAGCAGGTTCTGCACGAACGCGACATCCTCGGGCTGCTCGGGCAGGAACGGGTCGAGCCGCGCCTTGTGCGCTCCGGCGGTATAGAGCCGCCGCTCCACCCCCATGCGGTCCAGCAACTCGCTGAATCCGAAGCCGCCGCCACGTACGCCGATCGAGCCAACGATGCTCATCGGATTGGCGTGGATACGGTCGGCGGCACAGGCGATCCAATACCCGCCGGACGCCCCGACATCGCCGATCACCGCATGCACCTCGACTTTCGCCTTCTCGGCCCGTCGGCGGATCAGCGCGGCGATCAAGTCCGACTGGACAGGCGACCCGCCCGGACTATCGATATGCAAGATCACCGGCCGGCCGCGCGCGGTCGAGAAAGCACGCTCGATCAGTGGCCCAGCGCCGCGCAGGTTCAGCAATCCTTCGCGCGAGGCGATCAGCCCATGCAGCTCGACGACGTTGATGCGCGGCTTGCGCCAGAACAGCAGGCGGGCCATCACGCGGCCGCCTTCGCCGCGGCCTGCCCGCTGAGCCAGGCGCCGCCGAGCGTCCCGGCATAGGGCGTGTTGCAGGCTTCGCCGGCAAACAGCAGGCGCCCGTCCGCCAGCGGTTCGCTCAAATGCGCGCGGGCATCGGCTGATCCAGGCACTGCGTACGCATAAGCGCCGCGGATCCAGGGATCGGCGTCCCAATGTGTGACCAATGTGGCACCGCCGGAAAACAACCGGTCAACCCGGCCGCCGAAAATGGTGCGCAGCTCGTTCAGCGCGAAGTCCGCAGCCGCCTGCTCGCCTGACTCCGACAGGTGCCAGGCCGTCGATCCACCGATCCAGCCTTGCACGTAATCCCGCCCATGCGGCCAGCACTGGAACGGCATCAGCGGATCGCCGCTCCGTTCGACCCGGCGCTCCACCGAGCAATGCATCGGCAGGTCGAGCCGGTCCGGGCCGGTGGCGCGCAGCGCGACTTTCATCGCCAAACCCATGGGCAAGGCATTGATGGATTCCTCCACATGCGGGGGCAGCTCCGGCTCGAACGCGATGACGCCGGCCGCCAGCACGCCGGTCGAGACGGTCACGATGCACGACCCGGCGGTGATGGAGCCGCGATCGGTCTCCACCTCCGCCCGGCGGCCCCAGCGGACCCGTCGGACCGGGGTGTTCAGGTGGATATCCAGCCCGTCCCCCAGGGTGGCCACGAACGCACCAATTCCGCCAGCCGGGACCAGGTTGCTGCCGGACAACGCATTCGCCCTCCAATCTCGCAGGCTGAACAGCTCGGCATCGACGGCGCAGATCACCGACCCTTCCCAGGCTTCCACCGTCGGCGCCCATTCATCATCCGGGATGCTGCGCGCCACGGCGGCCAGGGGAACGTCCCGTCGGCCCGGACGCAGCAGCGCGTCGGCCGCCCGCTCGAACCGGTTCCACGCATCACGGTAGCGAACCCGCTCGGCTGGCGTGATCGGGCGGGAGCCGATGAAGCTCTGCTCGCGGCGCAATTCGTCGGAACGGAGCAATTGATGTCCAGCGGCGCGGGCGATCGGGACCAACGGGTTGTGCTCGGCGGCGTGCAACCACAGCGCGCCCATGTCGAACCACATGCCGCCCAGTTCAGCCGGATATGCCGTCCAGGCACGGCCGCCGATGCGGTCGGAGGCTTCCAGGACCAGCGCGCTGCGCCCACGTTCCCGCAATGCGGTCGCGGCCCCGAGCCCGGCTGCTCCGGCGCCGATCACCACGACATCCACATCGCCCATGAACCCCTCGTTGCTGACCAGACAACGGCAAGTGGCGTAGCCAGAGGCGGCCGGCAAGCCTCCGCCCGCGCGGTTTGCCGCATGAGCCGGCGCGCAATAGGCTTCACCCAGGAGCCAAGCTTATGCGGGCCAAGCTCAGGGAGAAGCACCGATGCGGTTTATCACCGGAATGGCATTCGCCGCGGGCCTCGCGGTGCTGGGCGGCCAATCTGCGCTGGCGGCGGTCGGCGACAGTGCCAGCCAGCCGCTGGTGATCGCGTTCAACGGCGGGGCCGTCACGCTGGACCCGATCATGCGGGCGGAAAGCACGACGACGGCTTGGCAACAACACATTTTCGATACCATCACGATCGAGGGCACGCATGGCGAGCTGGAGCCGCGCATCGCGCTGAAATGGCAGAGCATCGATCCGTCCACCTGGCGGCTGACCTTGCGGCAGGGCGTGAAGTTCCAGGACGGCACGCCGATGACGGCGGATGACGTTGGCGAATCGATCCTGGACACCGGGCGGAACCCGAAATCGCAGTTCCGCGAACTGGCCAATTCTGTCAGCGGCTACAAGGTGGTATCTCCAGATACGATTGATGTGACATTCTCCCGGCCAGACCCGGTATTTCCCGTGCACCTGGAGGGCATTCCGGTGATGCCGGAGGCGCTGATCAAGAAAGAGGGGCGGGAAGCGTTCGCCAATCACCCGATCGGCACCGGCCCATACGCGTTCGTCGGCTGGCTGGCCGACGACCATCTGGATCTGGCGGCGTGGGATGGGTTCTGGGGCGACAAGCCGGCGTTCAGTCACGTCCACCTGGAAAGCATCCCGAACGGCGCGACGCGGCTGGCATCCCTGCTTTCGGGACAGATCGAGGTCGCCGAGAAGATCGATCCGGCGGACTTCCAGCGCGTGAAGAACAGCGGCAAAGCCTATATCTCGCTCACGCCGGGCCAGCGCACGATGTACCTGGCAATGGATTACTGGCGCGAGACGGGATCGCCCGGCATGCCCGCTGGGCAGAAAAATCCGTTCATGGACCCGCGCGTGCGCGAGGCGGTGTGGATGGCGATCAACGTACCGGCGATCAGGAACAAGATATTCAACGGTGCGGCCGAGGTCGCGGCACAGTTCACGCCGCATGGCGTGGAGGGGTTCGATTCGAAACTCAAGGCGCCCGAATACAGCGTGGCAGGGGCGAAGAAGCTGCTGACCGAGGCAGGTTATCCCAACGGCTTTTCGGTGCGGCTGGATGGGTCGAACGATCGATACCTCGAGGATAGCCTGGTGGAACAGGCGATCGGCGGATTGCTCGCGCAGGCGGGGATCAAGGTGTCGGTGAACTCCGTGCCCAAGGCGATTTTCTTCCCGCAGGTGGATAAAGGTGACTTCACCATGTATTTCGCCGGATGGGGGAGCAACAGCGCGATTACGACATGGGGTGCGGTGTTCCATTGCCGCGATGAGAAGGCGGGGTTTGGCGTGACCAACCGCGAGCACTTCTGCGACCCTGAAGCGGACGCCCAGATGGCGCAGGCGGGCAGCAATTTCGATCCCGAGGCGCGCTCCCAGCAGATTCAGAAAGCATACCACGAAGCCGATCATGTAAAGTACGCTTATCTGCCGCTGTACTACGAGGATGTCATCGCCGGGGTGGCGGATTCGATTGATTACACGTCGCGCGCGGATGAGCAGATATTTGCCTGGCAGATGAAACGAAAGTAGCGCGGTGACGCGCTTCATCGGCAAGCGCGTCCTGCAGGCGGTATTTTCCGTCTGGGTGGTGGTAACGCTGGTCTTCGTGCTGATCCACATCAGCGGCAACCCGATCGCCGTGTTGGCTCCGGAGACAATGAGCGTCGCCGATCGCGCGCAGCTTGCTGCCAGCCTGGGATTGGACCGCCCGTTCCTGGTGCAGTACGCGCGCTATCTGGCGGGCGTGCTGCACGGTGATCTCGGCCTTTCCTACTACAGCGGCCAACCGGCGATGCACCTGATCCTGGAGCGCATACCGGTCACTGCGGAGCTGGTCGTCCTGGCGATCGCGATCGCCACAGTTGTCGGGCTGCCGTTCGGTATCTTCTCGGCGGTCTGGCCCAACGGGGTCACCGACCGGGTGCTGCGCGGCGTGTCAGTGCTGGGTTCCTCGGTGCCGACCTTCTTCCTCGGCATTTTACTGATCTTTGCCTTCAGCGTGGAACTCAACGTGCTGCCCGCCTCCGGCGCGGGTAGCCTGGACCACTTCATCATGCCGGCGTTCACGCTGGCGTTCTTCCGCATCGCGTTGTTCACCCGACTGACGCGCACCAGCCTGCTGGAGACGCTGTCGCTGAACTATGTGCGCACGGCGCGGGCGAAAGGCCTGTCGGAGCCAGTGGTGGTGATCAAGCACGCGCTGCGCACGGCGATGCTGCCGCTGGTGACGGTGTTCGGTCTGCAGTTCGGCCAGTTGTTTGCTGGCGCGGTGATCACGGAAACCATTTTTGCCCTGCCCGGGATGAACCGGTTGGCGCTGGAATCGCTGTACCGGCTCGATTACCCCGTGGTGTTGTCGTACGTCATCGTGGTGGCGGCCATGTTCGCCGCCATCAATCTGCTGATAGATCTGCTGTACGGCGTTCTGGACCCGCGGGTGGCGCGTGCGGGTTAGGTGGCGGGAGCTGCCGTGGGCCTCGCTGCTGATCCTCGCGGCGCTGATCGCAGCCGTGGTGCTGGCGCCGTGGATCGCGCCCCACGACCCGGAAGAGCAGAGCTTGCTATCGCGGCTCGACCCGCCCGCCTGGATGCAGGGCGGGGACTGGAGCTATCCGCTCGGCAGCGACGGGCTGGGACGGGACGTGCTGTCCAACATCCTGTTCGGGCTGCGGATCAGCCTGCTGACCGGCTTCGTCGCGGTGGCGATCAGCGTCGCGATTGGCGCCGTGGCCGGGCTGGTGGCGGGATACCGTCGCGGCTGGTTCGACACGGCGGCGATGCGGCTGGTGGATATCCAGCTCGCATTGCCGGCGGTGCTGATCGCGCTGGCGGTGCTGGCGATCACCGGGCGTGGGCTGTGGAAAGTCATCGCGGTGATCGGCGTGGTGGGTTGGGCGCAATATGCGCGGCTGGTGCGGGCGAGCGTGCTGGCCGAGCGGCAGCAGGACTATGTGATTGCGGCGATGCTGGCGGGGGCGTCGGGGCCGCGGATCGTGTTCCGGCACCTGCTGCCGAATGTACTGGGGCCGCTGCTGGTGCAGATATCGGTCGATATTCCGCGGGCGGTGGAGCTGGAGGCGTCGCTGTCATTCCTCGGACTGGGGGTGGCAGTGACCACGCCCTCGTTGGGGCTGCGGGTAAGCCAAGGCTATCAATACTTGTTCAGCGGAGCCTGGTGGCCTTCCGTGCTGCCGGGAATCGCGCTTGTGGTACTGGTGCTATCGGAGAACCTGATCGGCGACTGGGTACGCGACGCATTGGACCCACGGGCGCGGCGCATACGACGGATTGCAGAGACTGCCGTGCCGCAGCGGCCGGCCGGATGAGGAACCCCGAACCCTCTGCCGGGCCACATCGCGGCCTAACCGCGCGGCAAAAACCCCACCAGCCGCTCCGTCTCCGCCACGATCGGGTCGGCGATTGCCGCCGCGCGCTCCGCTCCCTGCCATAACACCGTGTCGATCTGCGCCGGGTCGGCCAGCAGCCGCTCCGTTTCCCGCGCGATCGGTGCCAGCGTTTCGACCATCAGCGCGGACAGCGCTTCCTTGAATACGCCGAACCCCTTGCCGCCATGCTCGCGCAGCACCGCGGCCTGATCGGTCCCCGCCAGCGCCGCGTAAATGCCGACCAGGTTTCGCGCCTCAGGCCGCCGCTCCAAACCCTGCGTTTCGCTCGGCAGCGGCTCGGGATCGGTTTTCGCCCGCCGTATCTTCAGCGCGATCGTGTCAGCATCATCGTTCAGATTGATACGGCTCTGGTCCGACGGATCGGTCTTCGACATCTTCTTGGTGCCGTCACGCAGGCTCATCACCCGTGCCGCCGGCCCCAGGATCAGCGGCTGAATCGCCGGAAAGAAGTCCACGTCATAGTCGTGATTGAATTTCTGCACGACATCGTTGGCAAGCTCCAGGTGCTGGCGCTGATCGTCCCCCACCGGCACATGCGTCGCGTGATACGCCAGGATATCCGCCGTCATCAGCACCGGATACGCGTACAGCCCGACCGAGGCATTCTCCCGGTCCTTGCCGGCCTTTTCCTTGAACTGCGTCATCCGGTTCAGCCAACCCATCCGCGCGACGCAATTCAGGATCCAGGCGAGCTGCGCGTGTGCGCGCACGTGCGACTGCACGAACACGACATGACGACGCGGATCGATGCCGCATGCCAACAGCACCGCCGCCATCTCCCGCGTCTGGCGCATGAGTGCCGCCGGCTCCTGCCACTGCGTGATCGCATGCAGATCGACAATGCACCACAGGCATTCATACTCCGACTGCAGCGCCACCCAGTTGCGGATCGCACCAAGATAGTTGCCGAGAGTCGGAATGCCCGAAGGCTGTATGCCGGAAAATATGCGTGACATGCGGTCGAGGTCTCAATTTGGCGGCGAGGGCGGAGTGATGGCCGATCCCCCCATCGCGCGCAAGCGGCGGCGGCGCAGCATCTGCCGCGCCTGCCGCACGTCATAGGCACCCAGCGCCTGCAACGCGGCCCCATAGACCAGCGCCCCGGCACCGATCAGCACCGCCAAGGCCAGCAGCCGGGCCACACCACCCATCGGCACGCGGAACAGCACGTGCTGCAACGCCGCCACCACCGCGCACATGCCGATCGCGGCGGCCAGCATCCGAGGTACCCGGTGCCGAACCCCGGCATCCAGCCGCATCTGGCCGCGGCGAAGCAGCACCACGCCCAGGCACGCCACGTTGAACATTGCCGCCAGGCTGGTCGCCAGCGCCGGTCCCATCGATTGCAACGGCCGCATGAAGGCGAGGTTCAGCGCCAGGTTCAGCGCCACGGCCGCCAGCCCGATCTTCACCGGGGTGGAGGTATCGCCGCGGGCAAAGAACCCCGGCGCCAGCACCTTCACCAGCACGAACGCCGGCAGTCCCACCGCGTACGCCGCCAACGCCCGCGCCGCCAGCCGCGCGCTCTCAGCACTGAACGCACCATGTCCGAACAGCACCCATATGATCGGCCACGCGCTGACGATCAGGGCCAGCGCGGCCGGCAGTGTCAGCAGCAGCGCATACTCGATCGCCCGGTTCTGCGTAGCCAGCGCCGCGCCGCCCTCGCCGGCCCGCACTTGCCGGGACAGCAGCGGCAGCATTGCCGTGCCAACCGCCGTGCCGATCACCCCCAGCGGAAGCTGCTGCACGCGGTCCGCGTAATACAGCACCGAGACCGTTCCCGCCGGCAGCAGGCTGGCGATGATCACATCAACCGCCAGATTGAGCTGGGTCACGCCGGCGCCCACCAGCCCCGGCGCCATGCGCCGCAGCAGCATCCGCATCCGCGGTGTCATGCGCGGCCAAGGCAACCGCATCGTCATCCCGGCGCGCCGAACCGCTACCAGCAGCACGGCGAGCTGCGCCACCCCGGACGCCGTGACGCCCCAGGCCAGCGCATGCCCCACCGTCGGCACATATGGCGTGAGCCAGATCATGAAGGCGATCGAGATCACGTTGAACAGCACGTATGAGGCCGATGCGGCGGTGAACCGGTCAAGCCCGTTCAGCACGCCCGACACCAGCGCCGCCAGGCAGATCAGGATCAAATAGGGGAACGTGATCCGCGACAACGCGACCGCCAGCGCGAACTTGGCCGGGATCGCCGCGAAGCCAGGGGCCAGCACCAGCATCATCTGTGGCATGAACACCTCTCCGGCGATGGTCAGCAGACCAAGCCAGAAGGTCATCACCGCAAACGCTTCTTCCGCGAACTGATGCGCCGCCGGCCGGCCCTCCGCGGCCAGCAGGCCGGAGAAGGCCGGCACGAATGCCGCATTGAACGCACCCTCGCCGAACAGGCGGCGGAACAGGTTGGGCAGTTTAAGCGCAACGAAGAACGCGTCCGCGACCGGGCCGGCGCCGAGCATCGCCGCAATGAGCATGTCGCGGGCGAAGCCGAGAATGCGGCTCAGCATGGTCCAGCCGCCGACGGTGACGATGCCGCGCAGCACGGGTCAGCGAACCAGCCGCACGGTCACCCCGATCAGCGGCCCGACATCCTGCCAAATGCGGTCGGCAGTCAGGACGGGCTGTCTCTCGCGGGCGGCGAGGGCAAGGCAGAACCGATCCCCCAGGGAAAGCCCAAAGGGTCGGGTAGCCGGAAACAGCAGCCCGGCGGCGAGCGCCAGTTCGCCGCCCACCTCAAACACGCGGATCGGCAAGCCACTGACCACACGTCCGATACTGGTCGGGGAGAGACCCTTTCGCGACAGCCATGATGCGACTTCCGCCAGATTCACCGCACATGCGGCAGCACCAGCCGCGATCGACTCAGCCACGCTTTGATGGCCGCTTTCTCTCTCCAGCAAGGCGATGATCGCGCTCGCATCCAGTATGTTCATTCTCTGAAATTTCCTCGGCGGGTTGATCCATTCGAGCCTCCCGCCGTCGTTCGGTGATCAGCCAATCCACACCGCTTCCACCTTCCTGTCCGGACTGGGCCTGTCCGGACTGGGCCTGTCCGGGCTGGGCCACTTCGGCCTGCAGTCTGGCAAGGACTTCGGCAACAGGCTGAAGCCGAAGTTCACCCGCTTCCATCCGCATGACGATTAGGCCGCCGCCGTCGAGACCCAGGAACTTGCGGTACGGCGCGGGAATGCTGAGCCGCCCATTTGGCGCGACTTTAACAAGGACAAAGTTCTGGCTCATTCAGGATATGTGGCATATTCCCAGTTAGGGCACAATTGGAAAATTGCCACATCTATTCGTCTCGCCGGGGTCGCGCGAGCAGACGCTCGACCGCCGCACGTACATCCAGGCTCCCGGTCAGCAAATCCCGCACCGAGCGACAGATCGGCAGGTCCAAATTATCGGCGCGGCTCACCAGCGCGGGAGCCGTTGTGACGCCCTCGGTCACGCTCGTCCCATGCCCAAGCGCATTCGCGAGCGCCTCTCCGCGGCCAAGCGCCAGGCCGAGGCTGTAATTCCGGCTGGCCGGGCTGGTGCAGGTCAGCAGCAGATCACCCAGGCCGGACAGGCCCATGACCGTCTCCACCTGGCCCCCCAGCGCAACGGCCAGCCGCGACACCTCGGCCAATCCGCGCGTGATCAGGGCCGCCCGCGCGTTTTCACCCAGCCCAGCCCCGATCACCGCGCCCGCCGCGATCGCGATGACGTTCTTGGCCGCGCCACCCACCTGGGCCCCGATCGGATCGTTGTTGCCATACACGCGAAATCCTGGCGTTCCGAGCAGCCGGGCGACCTGCGCCCGCAACTGCGCGTCCAAGGCAGCCACCACCGTTGCGGCGGGCTGGCCGGCGCCGATTTCGGCGGCAAAATTCGGCCCCGTCAGGACCCCAGCCGTTCGACCCGGATACAGCTCCGCCAGGATTTCCAGCGGCAGACGCAGCGTGCCGGCTTCGACGCCCTTGGCGCAACAGATCAACGGCGCATCCCCGCCCAACCGTGCGGCGACCGCCCGCACGTGCTGCAGTGGCACCGCCAGCAGGAACAGATCGGCAGCGGAGGGCAATTCCGCCGTCACGACCACCCCGTCCGGTAGTTTCATCCCGGGAAGCCGAGGACTTTCCCGCTGCCTTGCCATCGCCGCCGCGCGGTCCCTGTCACGCACCCAGAGCGTGACATCGGCTCCGGCACGCGCCGCCTGGATCGCCAGTGCAGCCCCCCATGCGCCCGCGCCGATGATCGCCACCCTACTCATCGGCCAGCCGCATCAGCGCCGTCCCGGCGCCCGGCTCCCCGTCACCGAGGCGCGCCACCAGGGCCGTTAGAACGGGCGTCAGCTCATCCTCGAACCGATAGGGCGGATTGATCACAAGCATACCGCATCCGTTCAGCCTCGCCGGATCGAGCGGCTCGCGCAGCCAAAGCTCAGTCGCGACGATGTCGCGGATGCCGCTGTCCTTCATCGCGTTATGGAACGCACGGACGGGTGCCCGATGTTTGATCGGGTACCAGGCTGCGAATATGCCCGCGCCAAATCGTCTGTGCCCGGTCCGCAATCCGGCCGCCACCTGGGCAAATTCATCGATCTCTTCATACGGCGGGTCCACCAGCACCAGCCCGCGCCGCTCCGAGGGCGGCAGCAACCCCCCGAGCGCCTCCCACCCATCCCGGCAATGCACGGCCACCCGCGGATCGTCCCGAAACAACCGCCGCAAGGCGGCATGATCCTCAGGGTGCAGCTCGCAGCACGCCAACCGGTCATCCGGGCGCAGCAGCGCGGCGGCAAGCGACGGCGAGCCCGGATAGAGTCCCAGCCGCCGCACCAGCGCGACGTAATCCATCAGCGGCGCCGGCGGATGGTCCAGCAGACGCCCGATCCCGCGCTGCCATTCCCCGGTTCGCGCGGCCGGCCCGGACGTCAGCTCGGCGCGCCCAGGACCGGCATGCGTATCGAGCACGAAAAATCCGGCCGGCTTCCGGCGAAGCGCATGCAGCAGCCAGACCAGCACCGCATGCTTGAGACAATCCGCGAAATTCCCAGCATGAAAAGCGTGTCGATAATTCATGCATGCACGCGATCTGGGGGAGGGGACGCAGTCTTCGCCATTGCGCGAGATGGTTAACATGAAGCTGCGCTAGTGGGAGAGGTCGAACTTGCTGTTGTGCGGCCCTGGTTTCGGTCCGGCGTCCCGAGGGGTGGTGACCGTCATCGAAGCTTCACAAATCTGCAATCGTCCCGCCACCAGGCGATCGTAGAACGCGGCCCGCTGTTCTTCCTGACGGGAGAGGCCAAAGGGGGATTGGATGAAGCTGAAAGCCACCGCACTGGCTATGATCCTGGCTGCGCCGTGGGGCGCCGCCCACGCACAGACCCAGATCACCGGAGCCGGATCCACATTCGCGGCACCGCTCTACTCCAAGTGGGGCGAAGCTGCCGCCCCGACGGTCGGGGTAACCCTGAATTACCAGGCGATCGGCTCGGGTGCTGGCATCAACCAGATCAACAACCGGACTGTCGATTTCGGCGCCTCTGACATGCCGGTCTCGGGTGATCAGCTCAGCGCTCATAATCTGATGCAGTTCCCCACGGCGATTGGTGGGGTGGACATCATCGTCAATCTGCCGGGCATACAGGCGAATCAGCTCAAGCTCACTGGGGAAATCCTGGCCGATATCTATTTGGGCAAAATCACGAAATGGAATGATCCGCGGCTCGCTGAAGTGAACCACGGGCTCAAGCTGCCGAACCTGGCGATCGCGCCGGTGTATCGCGCCGACGGTTCGGGAACCACCTTCGTGTTCACTGATTATCTGTCGATGCTCAGCCCGGACTGGAAGGGTCAGGTCGGTGCATCCACCAGCGTGAAATGGCCGGCCGGATCGGGCGCCAAGGGCAGCGACGGGGTTGCCGGCACGGTGCGCAACATCCGCGGTGGCATCGGCTATGACGAAACTGCTTACGCGGCGCAGAACCATCTCACCACCGCATTGCTGCGCAACAAGGCTGGCCAGTTCGTTGCGCCCACCCCCGCCGCGTTTGCCGCGGCGGCTGGTTCGGCCGACTGGAGCAAGGTGCAGAATTTCGCCATCGACCTGAACAATCAGCCGGGTGCCGCGTCGTGGCCGATCGAATCGGCGACCTTCGTGCTGGTGCCCAAGGATGCGAAGAATCCGACCCAAACTGCCGCGGTACTCAAGTTCTTTGGCTGGGGTTTTGCCAACGGAAACCAGATCGCGACACAGCTTCTGTATATACCGCTGCCGGATGCGGTGAAGGCCGACATCCGCGCCGCCTGGGCCTCGCAGGTAAAGACGGCGACGCGCTGACCGGCATGCAGCAAGCGATCGCGATCGGCGCCCCGCCACGGGCTCGAAGCCGTGCGCGGGGCGGCATGGGCGATGCAGTGTTCGCCGCCGCCGCGCGCGCATCCGGCGGGTTCGTGCTGGTGCTGCTGGGCGGCATAATCGTATCGTTGTTCATCGGCGGATTGCCGGCATTTCGCCGCTTCGGCGTCGGCTTCATCACCAACACCGACTGGGACCCGGTCAAGCAGATATTCGGTGCCGGCGTCTCGATCTATGGCACGCTGGTCACCTCCGTGCTGGCGCTGATCCTGGCGATACCGCTGGCCTTCGGCATCGCCTTCTACCTGACCGAACTGGCGCCGGCATGGTTGCGCCGCCCGGTGGGAACGGCGGTCGAGTTGCTGGCGGCGATCCCCTCGATCATCTACGGCATGTGGGGGTTCTTCGTGATCGTGCCGCTGATGGGCCAGATCATCGAGCCTTGGGTGATCGATACGTTCGGCGACATCCCAGTGCTGGGCGTGCTGTTCCAGGGGCCACCATTCGGGACCGGAATTTTCACCGCGGCGCTCATCCTGTCGATAATGGTGATCCCGTTCATCGCCGCCACGATGCGTGACGTGTTCGAGACCGTGCCGCCGGTCTACAAGGAGTCAGCATACGGACTGGGCTGCACGACCTGGGAAGTGATGCGCTCGATCGTGCTGCCCTATACGCGTGTGTCGGTGATGGGCGGCGTGATGCTGGGATTAGGGCGCGCGCTCGGGGAAACCATGGCGGTCACTTTCGTCATCGGCAACACTGACCGGATCAGCAGCAGCCTGTTCGGTCCGGGCAACACCATCGCCTCCATCGTGGCGCTGGAGTTTCCGGAGAGTCCCGCCGGCAGCCTGAAGCTCGCGTCGCTGCTGGCGCTTGGTTTCATCCTGTTCGTGATTTCGTTCATCGTGCTGGCGATCTCCCGGCTGCTGCTGCGGACGAGACTCAGACCATGAGCGCAAGCACGCCCGGTTCGATCGCCCGTGGCCCGCGACGCGATGAGGGAATCGCCCATCGGCTCGCGCGGCGGCGCAAGCGGCGCAATCTCATCGTGGCGGGGTTGTGCATCGCTGCAACCGTGCTCGGGCTGGTGCTGCTCGCGTCGATCCTCATCACGCTGCTCTGGCTGGGAGGCGGCGGGTTGTCGACCACGGTGTTCACGACCGTGACACGGCCGCCGGGATCGCATGGTGGCCTGCTCAACGCGATCATCGGCACGTTGATCCAGACTGTCATCGGTACCGTCATCGGCACGCCCATCGGCATGATGGTGGGCACTTATCTGGCCGAATACGGCGGCAATTCGGTATTCGCCGGCGTGATCCGCTATGTTTCGGATGTCCTGCTGTCGGCGCCGTCGATCCTGATCGGCCTGTTCATCTATCAGTTGATCGTCAGCCCGATGGGTGGGTTCTCCGGCATTGCCGGCAGCCTCGCGCTGGCGGTGATCGTCATCCCGATCGTGGTGCGCACCACCGAGGATATGCTGCGGCTGATACCGACATCGTTGCGCGAAGCGGCGGTGGGGCTGGGCGCGCCGAAATGGAAGGTGATCACCTTCGTCTGCTATCGCGCCGCGCGCGACGGGATCGTCACCGGGATATTGCTGGCCGTCGCGCGGATCGCCGGAGAAACCGCGCCGCTGCTGTTCACCAGCCTGGGCAACTTGAACTGGTCGCTGAGCCTGGCCCGACCGATGGCCAGCCTGCCGGTGACCATTTACCAATACGCCGGATCGGCATTTTCCGACTGGGTCCAGCTTGCCTGGACCGGTGCTCTGCTGATCACCGTGGGTGTGTTGGCTACCAACATCATCGCGCGCACGGCATTGCGCGGTCGCGGCTAGGGAATGGCAATGAGCAGCACGGCGGACAAGACATCGGGCCATGCCGCAAGCCTCGTCGGCATCGCCACCCGGGCTGAAAGCCGGCTGAACGAGGCGCGCATCAGCGTACGCAACCTCGATTTCTTCTACGGTGCCAACCGGGCGCTGAAATCAATCACGCTCGACATTCCAGATCGCCAGGTCACCGGCCTCATCGGCCCTTCGGGCTGCGGCAAATCCACGCTGCTGCGCGTGCTGAACCGCATGTACGACCTCTATCCCGGCCAGCACGCCACCGGCGACGTCCTGATGGACGGCCTGAACATCATCGCGCCGGACGTGGACGTGAACGACCTGCGTTCCCGCGTCGGCATGGTGTTTCAGAAGCCGACGCCGTTTCCGATGTCGATTGCCGAGAATATCGCCTTCGGCGTACGCCTGCACGAGCGGCTCCCGCGTGCGGCGATGAACGAACGGGTGGAATGGTCGCTCACCCGCGCGGCACTGTGGAACGAGGTGAAGGACCGGCTGAACAGCTCGGCGCTCGGGCTTTCCGGCGGACAGCAGCAGCGTTTGTGCATCGCGCGGACGATTGCCGTGCGCCCCGAAGTGATCCTGCTGGACGAGCCGACCAGCGCCCTGGACCCGATCAGCACGCTGCGGGTCGAGGAGCTGATCGACGACCTGAAGCAAGACTTCACCATCGTGCTGGTGACGCACAATATGCAGCAGGCGGCGCGCTGCGCCGACCAGGTGGCATTCTTTTATCTGGGCGAGCTGGTGGAGGTTTCGACCGCGGCGCAGATGTTCACCGCACCGCGCGAACGCCGCACGCAGGATTACCTGACCGGCCGATTCGGCTGACGTGACGGGAGGTTCCATGGCAGACGAGTCCCAGCACTTTGTCCGCAGCTTCGACCAGGAGCTGAAACGCCTGCGCGACATGATGACCGACATGGGCGGCAGGGTCGAGAACCAGATGGCGCTCGCGGTCGCCGCGGTGATCGACCGCGACCCGGACGCGGCGACGAAGGCGGTCGAGTCTGATCCCGCCGTCGATGCGCTCGAGCGTGAGGTCGAGCAGTTCGTGATCCGCATGCTGGCTCTGCGCCAACCCGTGGCGGGTGATCTGCGTCAGGTGGTGGCGGCGCTGAAGATGACGGGTGACCTGGAACGCATCGGCGATTACGCCGCGAACATCGCCAAGCGCAGCATCGTCCTGGCGCAGTTCACCATACCTTACAGCCTGGCTGGTCTGGCACACATGGCGCGGCTGGTGCAGGAGAACCTGAAACTGACCGTCGATGCGGTCGGCGAGAGCGACGCGGACAAGGCGATGCAGGTCTGGAAATCGGACCTGATGATCGACGATCTGTACACGGTGATTTTCCGCGAGTTGATCACCTACATGATGGAAGACCCGCGCAACATCACGCCCTGCACGCACCTGCTGTTCATTGCCAAGAATCTGGAGCGTATCGGCGACCATGCAACCAATATCGCGGAGACCATCTATTACGCTGTGCGAGGCGACTCGTTGCCGGACCAGCGGCCGAAGGGTGATTCCTCGGCCTACGCCATCGTGCGTCCGCGCGAATAGGAACCCGGCATGCTGAAACCCCTGGTCCTGGTGGTGGAGGACGAAGCCGCGCTGGCGACGGTGCTGCGCTACAATCTGGAAAAGCAGGGCTTCCGCGTGGAGGAAGCGGCGGACGGCCCCGAGGCGCTGAGCCGCATCGCGGAGGCCGCGCCCGATCTGGTATTGCTCGACTGGATGTTGCCGGCCATGTCGGGGCTGGAAGTATGCCGCCAGATCCGCCGCCGTCCGGGAACGCGCGAGCTGCCGGTCATCATGGTGACGGCGCGCACCGAGGACCAGGATGCGGTGCGCGGGTTGAACACCGGCGCCGATGACTACATCACCAAGCCGTTCAGCATGGACGCACTGCTCGCGCGCATCCGTGCGCTGCTTCGCCGCGCGAGTCCGGTGCCGGCCAAGGGGCAGCTTGCCTTCCACGACATCACGCTCGACCTGGTAATGCATCGTGTCAGCCGCAACGGCCGGCCGGTGCATCTTGGCCCAACCGAGTTCCGCTTGCTCGAATTCCTGCTGCAGCATCCGCGCCGCGTGTTTTCCCGCCAGGAGCTGCTGGACGCGGTCTGGGGCAGTGACATCCATGTGGAGCCGCGCACGGTCGACGTGCATATCCGGCGCCTGCGCAAGGCGGTCAACTTCAAGGACGAGGTCGATATCGTCCGCACCGTCCGCTCGGCGGGATACGCGCTGGACACGGAGCCGCTGTGAACGCGCCGGCATAGGACAGGCTGGAGGTTCCGGCCCGTCGGGCGTATCATCCGCGCATGGTTGCGCTGCGCAAACCGCGTCTGGCGCGGATGACGGTGGATGAGTTCCTGGCCTGGGACAGCGGCGACAATTCGGGTCGGCTGTGGCAGCTCCGCGACGGGATGCCGGAAGCGATGGC